>AQSL01000117.1 GCA_000403035.1 Candidatus Latescibacter anaerobius SCGC AAA252-E07
TCAACGCTTCGCGCTGACCCTTGACAGCTTACATCATAAACCGTATAGTTTTTCACAAGGCTTCTAGAGTACTATCTATTTGCACGTATAAACGATAACTTTATACCTCATGAAAAGGAAGTGTTTTTTTGAATACCTCTTCAGCGCAAAAAAAATCCCGTGGATTATACGACCCGGCTTTCGAGCATGATAGCTGCGGAGTCGGTTTCGTAGCACGGATTGATGGAAACTCAACACATTCGATTGTAAAAGATTCCATAAAAATTCTGGTCAATCTTGAACATCGCGGCGCTGTCGGAAGCGACCTGGCAACAGGTGATGGCGCAGGGATTCTCATAAATATACCGGATCAATTTTACAGGAGTAGTTGTCTTGATATCGGATTAAACCTTCCCGAAACGGGCGACTATGGCGTTGCCATGGTATTTCTTCCCCGGGATAAAAAATGTGCCGACCACTGCAAATCAGTTTTGGAAACAATTGCCGAAGAGGAAAAATGCGAAGTTATCGGATGGCGTGATATTCCGGTTAATCCCGGTCATCTGGGAGAACTTTCACGTTCTTCGCAGCCACATGTCTGCCAGCTTTTCCTCTCGAGAATATCCCACGAACCGGAGACTTTCGAGAGAAAACTGTATGTTATACGAAGACGTGTTGAAAATGAAATCAGCTCTCATACAAACAGCGATTTCAGCCAGTTTTATATAGTCAGCATGTCAAGCCGCACCGTAAATTACAAGGGCTATATGAATGGGAAAGACCTTCCCGATTTTTATCCCGATCTGAAACACAAAGACTTCAAGTCCATGTATGCAATTGTACATCAGCGATACAGTACAAATACATTTCCTTCCTGGAGCCTGGCACAACCGTTCCGTATTCTGGCTCACAACGGTGAAATTAATACGCTCAGCGGTAATAGAAACCATATGCTTTCCAGAGAGGCCGACCTGGCTTCCGAATTATTCGGTTCGGATATAGATAAACTGAAACCGATTATTACTCCCGGAGGAAGTGATTCATCATCATTCGACAATGTACTTGAACTTCTCATTATGAGCGGGCGTTCTTTACCGCATTCCGTTATGATGATGATACCGGAGGCCTGGGGTTCAAAATATTTAATGGGTGATGACAAACGTGCTTTCTATGAATATCATGCATCCGTAATGGAACCCTGGGATGGTCCTGCGGCCGTGGTTTTCACCGACGGTCGTTATGTCGGCGGTGTCCTCGACCGTAACGGGCTTCGTCCCGCGCGGTATACGGTGACCAGGGATGGAATAGTCGTTCTTGCTTCCGAGACAGGGGTCGTTGACTTCCCGGACGAACAGATCCGTTCACACGGCAGACTTCAACCCGGAAAAATGTTTCTTCTCGATCTGAAACAGAATCGCATAATACCAGATAATGCAATAAAATCAACAATTTGCAGACAACGTCCGTATCGTCACTGGGTTAAAAATAACCGCATCGAACTTCGGGGGCTCTTAACTCCGACGGAAATTGCTTCCGAGGACCCGAAAGTCCTCCGTCAAAAACAACTCGCTTTCGGCTATACCGAAGAAGAGTTGAAGATGATACTGACTCCTATGGGAATCAACGGCCAGGAGCCTATCGGTTCTATGGGCGACGATACATCGCTTGCCGTGCTTTCCAACCGCCCTCAGCTTCTGTTTTCATATTTCAAACAGCTTTTCGCACAGGTTACCAATCCGGCAATTGACCCATTGAGAGAAGAGCTTGTAATGTCCTTGATGCGGTTTTCCGGCCGTGAGAAAAACCTGCTCGATGAAATCCCGGAACACTGCAGACAGCTTAAAATCAATCATCCGATTCTCACTCCCGAAGATATGAAACGCCTTCGCACTGCACAACATCCGAACATAAAAACCGGCGAAATTGATATACTGTTCCGTGCCGAAGATTACGGCGGTACGCTCCGTCATGCGCTCGATTCTGTTTTTGAAAAAGCTGAAAAACAGATCGAAAACGGAGTCAATTTTATCATACTGACCGATAAGAATATGGACAGGGACAATGCTCCGATACCGGTATTGCTTGCAACCGCGGGACTGCACCACCATTTAACACGGACAGGTAAACGTTCACGGGTATCAATCGTCGTGGAAACCGGAGAAGCACGTGAAATCATGCACTTCGCCCTTCTTATCGGATACGGGGCAAGTGCAATCTGCCCGAATCTTGCATTTTCAACAATCCGCCAGCTTAGTATGGAAGGGATATACGGTACAACGGTTAATCCGGAACTGGCAACGGATGCATACATTACAGCTATTAAAAAAGGTCTCATGAAAACCATGAGCCGTATCGGTATCTCCACGATTCGAAGCTATTTCGGGTCGCAGATCTTCGAGGCAATCGGTCTCAGCAGCAACCTCGTTGACACATACTTCTGCGGAACCGTTTCCCGCATAGAAGGAATCGGGCTGGATGAGATTGTGCACGAAACCCTAATGCGATATCGAAAAGCTTTCGATGGGGATAAACCTTCGGAAAAACGCCTCGAACCCGGGGGTGTATATCATACCAGGACTGATGGCGAAAAGCATCTCATGTCGCCTGAAGCCATATCAAAACTGCAGTATGCATTGAGAAAAAATGATTATCGGTTGTTCAAAGAATATACGCATATCATTAACAATCAATCCCGGGAACATGTAACCCTGCGAAGTCTCTTAACGTTTAAAACGGGGAAACCGGTACCTGTCGATGAGGTTGAATCCGTTGAAAGCATCGTAAAAAGATTTGCAACCTCGGCAATGTCTATGGGTTCATTGAGCAAGGAAGCACATGAGACACTGGCTATTGCCATGAACAGGATCGGTGCACGGAGCAATTCAGGTGAAGGCGGAGAAGATTCATCGCGTTACCTGCCTCTCGAGAATGGTGACAGTAAGTGTTCGAAAATAAAACAGGTTGCCTCAGGCCGTTTCGGTGTAACCATTCATTATCTGGTCAACGCAAACGAACTTCAGATCAAGATCGCTCAGGGGGCAAAACCCGGCGAGGGCGGCCAGCTTCCCGGTCACAAGGTAAGCCAGGAAATTGCAAAAATCCGTCACTCAACACCGGGGGTTACCCTCATTTCTCCGCCGCCGCACCATGATATTTATTCAATCGAGGATATTGCCCAGTTAATCTATGATCTCAAGACCGCAAATCCAAAGGCGCGTGTTTCTGTCAAGCTTGTCTCCGAAGCCGGGGTCGGAACGATTGCCGCAGGAGTCGTAAAAGGGAAAGCCGACACTGTAGTAATTTCCGGTTTTGATGGTGGAACCGGTGCATCTCCCCTGACCGCAATCAAACATGCCGGGCTTCCATGGGAACTGGGGCTTGCGGAAACCCAGCAGACCCTTGTTATGAACAACCTCAGGAGCAATGTACGTATCCACGTTGACGGCCAGCTCAGAACCGGTCGTGATCTTGCTGTTGCAGCGCTGATGGGGGCCGATGAGTTTGGATTCGGAACAGTTGCCCTTGTGGCGCTCGGCTGTGTCCTTTTGAGGAAATGCCACCTCAATGCCTGTTCTGTCGGTGTGGCAACCCAGGACCCAAAACTGCGTGCAAATTTTGCAGGAAAACCCGAATATGTCGAAAACCTGATGCGTTTTCTTGCGCAGGATCTCCGTGAATATATGGCAAACCTCGGATTCAGAACCCTCGATGATATGATAGGGCATATTGAAATGCTCGAAGTCCAGCCGGATATTGAGCATTACAAGGCAAAAACACTGGATTTACATCCCATTTTGCTTGCTTTCGGCAATGGCGACAGAAAGAAACTGTACAACAGCAATACAAGTCTGGTCAAAATTGACAAATCAACGATGGCAGAAGAAATACTTTCTGCCGCAACACCGGCTCTTAAAAACAAGAACCCCGTTAACATCTAGCTTCCGATACGGAACATTCACCGTGCGATAGGAACACATCTGAGCGGTGAAATAATGAGGATTTACGGAGAAAAAGGGCTGCCGGACAATACGATCAATATTTCGTTCAAAGGTTCGGCCGGCCAGAGTTTCGGTGCTTTCCTTGCGCCGGGTATCACTATGCGTCTCGAAGGGAATGCCAACGACTATCTGGGCAAAGGAATGTCCGGAGGAAAAATTATTGTCATTCCATCGCAAAACTCAACGTTTAATCCATGGGAGAATGTGATTACCGGAAATGTAGTTCTGTATGGCGCGACTGGCGGCGAGGTGTATATTTACGGCATGGCGGGTGAACGTTTTGCCATTCGCAACAGCGGGGCAATTGCTGTTGTCGAGGGACTGGGAGACCATGGCTGCGAATACATGACCGGTGGAGTTGTTGTGGTGCTCGGTGAAACGGGCAACAATTTTGCCGCCGGAATGAGCGGAGGAATGGCTTTCGTTTACAACGAGTCCGAGATGTTCGATACACGTTGTAACCTGGACATGGTTGATATCGAGAGTGTTACGTCAGTTGAGGATGAAATACTCTTGCGTAATGTAATTGAAAAATATTACAATCATACGAACAGTTCCCGGGCAAAATCAATTCTGAATGACTGGGAGTCCAGATTACCGCTGTTTGCAAAGGTAATGCCGATCGATTACAGGTTGTCGCTTCAGAGGATGCAGTATGCCGAGGATCCCAACAATGAAACGTTATCAGCCACAGAAGAAGTGTTTTTGCCGCCTTACATAGAATATAACAGGAAAGAACCTCCCAAAAGGCCTGTTGAAAAAAGAATTCACGACTATAACGAAATCGAGCAACTTCTGCCGATTAACCAGGTTGAAATCCAGGCATCACGCTGCAGGGATTGCGGTATTCCATACTGCCACAGTTTCGGATGCCCGTTAAACAACAGGATTCCCGACTGGAACCTGATGGTGGCCGGTAAATCCTGGAAGGAAGCCCTGGAAATTCTCCACTTATGTAACAATTTCCCAGAAATAACCGGCAGGGTCTGTCCCGCTCCCTGCGAAGCCGCATGTACCCTTTCGATCAATATGCCTGCGGTTTCGATACGGCATATTGAGCTTCAAATTGTTGAAAGAGGATGGAAAAACGGCTGGATAGAACCCAAACCCTCACGTACGAAAACCGGGAAAAGAATTGCGGTTATCGGTTCGGGACCTGCAGGTCTTGCTGCCGCTCAACAACTCGCCCGCAAGGGTCATGATGTAACAGTGTTTGAAAAGGACGATCGGATTGGCGGCATGCTCCGCTACGGTATACCCGATTTCAAACTCGAAAAGCGGTTTATCGACCGCAGGCTCGATCAAATGCGTGCCGAAGGTGTCGTCTTCGAAACAAATGCACATGCCGGTGTCGACCTTTCCGCAGGATATCTCAAACGAACGTTTCATTCCATTATCATCACTGCTGGCGCACGAAAACCAAGGGATATTGAAGTCCCGGGACGCGAACTGGGCGGCATTCATTTTGCAATGGATTTTCTCACCTGTCAAAACAGGATAAATGCCGGGGATACAATACCCGAAGATGAAAGATTATCAGCATCCGGCAAAAACGTTCTTGTCATCGGAGGCGGTGACACCGGTTCCGACTGTGTGGGCACCAGCCGCCGCCAGGGTGCGAAAAACATCTACCAGGTTGAAATCCTTCCACAGCCCCCCGAAACACGCTCTGTCAACAATCCCTGGCCTGAATGGCCTGTCATAATGCGCTCATCATCTTCCCACGAAGAAGGCTGCGAAAGGATATGGAGCGCATTGACCAGAGAATTCATCGGGGAAAACGGCAGGGTTTCGACCATACGGCTGGTAAAAATTGAGTGGTCACACAACGGGGAAAAGATGGAATTCAAAGAACTACCCGGTTCGGAGTTCGAAATTGAAGCGGAACTCGTGTTTCTCTCCATGGGATTCCTGCACATTGAACAGAGCCCGCTCGTAAAGAAATTCGGCTTAAAAACCGATACAACGGGCAATATCAAAGTCGACTCAAATTTCACGACCTCTGCTAAGGGCATATTTGCCGCCGGAGACAGTGTCATGGGTGCATCGTTGGTAGTGAAAGCTATCGACCAGGGAAGGAAAGCCGCAGCGGCGGCTGATAACTATCTGTCGGGGATGTAAAATCACATTGTTCTACTCCGAATATATACCCCGGATGGATTATTTATCCGGGGATTTTTTCGAATATATACCTTTTTTGAAAGTATATTTTAAAAAAAATTAAACTTTTATCATGTATAATCGTCAAATCGATGTTACTATATTTTGTATGGAGAAAGCATGAAAATAACAATCGAGAACCTGACGAAGGTTTATAAAAATAATAATAAAGCTCTCTCAAATATAAATCTTGAGATTGAAAGCGGCATTTTCGGTCTTCTCGGACCGAACGGCGCGGGAAAAACGACGCTCATGCGAATTCTTGTTACCCTCATGGATTACAGCGAAGGGACCGTAAAAGTTGACGGCCTGGATATCAAGAAAAACAGGCATGCGATACGTTCGATGCTGGGTTATCTGCCGCAGGAATTCAACATGTTCTCGAAATTGACCACATGGGAATTTCTTGATTACGCCGGGCGTCTTGCCGGGCTCCGTCAGGGCGCCGCGAGGAAAAAGGCGGTAGAAGAAATGCTGGAAAATGTGGGACTTTTCGAGGCAAGAGACCGTCAGGCAAACAAACTCTCCGGCGGAATGAAACGTCGCCTCGGAATTGCACAGGCGCTGATAGGCAAACCCAGGATTGTCATTGTCGATGAACCGACTACCGGCCTTGATCCCGAAGAAAGGCTGCGTTTCAGAAACCTCCTGTCTGACATGAGCCGTGAGGACATCATCATTATACTTTCAACCCATATCGTAGGGGATATTTCGAGCACCTGTCAAAACATGGCAATGTTGAATACAGGGGAGGTTGTGTATAACGGTTCTCCCGACAAGCTTATTAATCAAGCACGGGGTCATGTCTGGCTCATCGAAGCGGATGATATCCAGCTGGCGCACATCAAGGAAAAATATCCGGTCATTTCCACTATCCCCTCGGAAAAAGGATGGGAAGTTCAGATTGTCAGCAAAAAACTCGACGGTCACCACGGAAAACTGATCGAACCCGATCTTGAACACGCATATGTATATTTTCTTGAAAACCAACTGCATCAATCATGGATTGAAGATTAAATAAAAGAAGGTGTTGAAAATGCTATCGTTTTTTAAAATTGGGACTATCGCACTCTACGAGATAAAAACCCTGCTGAGAAGCTGGTTTTTTAGAATTTTCTCACTGCTTGCCATCGGTATCATTATTTTACTCAACATTTTCATGTTTGTTTCGAACCGTACCGCAAGCTGGTCATTACGGGCAGTACCCTCATCCATACCGTATATGAATCTGCTGCTTTTGAACGTGGTTCAGGCGATTATCGGAATTTTTCTGGCATCGGATTTTTTGAAATACGACAGAAAGCTTGACAGCACCGAAGTCATTTATATGCGTTCGATGACAAATGCCGATTATGTGTTCGGCAAGACGTTTGGTATATTTATCGTTTTGATGTTATTAAACATTTTGATTCTCTGTGTTTCGTTTGTTTTCAACTTTTTTTTCACCGATGTCCCTGTTATCTATTTTAGTTACCTGTATTACCCGCTTTTCATAAGCATTCCCACGCTGATTTTTGTTTTCGGATTATCATTTTTCAGCATGTCACTCATGTCCAGCCAGGCATTAACATTTATCATACTCTTAGGTTATATCACAAGCACAATTTTCTTTCTGGGAAACAAATTTCATTATCTTTTTGATTATATGGCGTATAATGTTCCGATGATGTACTCTGATTTTGTAGGTTTCGGGAATATTGATACCATACTAATACATCGAGGAATATATCTGCTTTTGGGGTTTGGTTTCATTTTTGCAACTGTCCTCTTATTAAAACGTCTTCCTCAGTCAAAACTCATGAACCGTGTTTCTATTATCATGGTTATTCTCTGTACGGGCGGCGCATTTATGCTTGGACATCTCTACCTGTCGAGAATTTATCAAGGCAGAGAACTCCGCAGTCAAATGGCAGCATTCAATAATCGCTATGCCAAAGAACCGAGGATATCAATCTCTGATTGTTCTTTAGATCTTACCCATCAGGGGGAAGAAATTGAGGTCAGTGCGGATATTGTGGTTCATAATACCACCGATTCCATCATCGACACATATATATTCAGCCTTAATCCCGGACTGGAAATACAGAATATTTCGAGCGGCGGGAAACAACTCGATTTCAACCGTAATCAACACATTCTCACAGTCAAACCGTCGAATAAACTCAATCCGGGTGTCACGGATTCCCTGTCTATACATTACAGGGGCGTCATTAATGAGGAAGCCTGTTATATAGATATGGATGAAACCGAACGAGAGAAAAGTTATACGATGTTTTTATACAAAATCGATAAACGGTATGCTTTTATAACTCCCGAATATGTCCTTCTCACACCGGAAAACCTGTGGTATCCGATAGCCGGGATACCGTTCGGTTCTGTTTATCCCGAAGCTCTGGAAAAGGATTTCGTTACCTTTGAACTCAGGGTAAAAACACAGGGAGATTTAACGGCAATTTCACAGGGAAATGTGGAACAAACCGGCAGAGGGGAATTCTTCTTTCAACCCGATGTTCCCATGCCCCAAATTTCACTTGCCATAGGAGATTACGAAAAACGTACGATGACTGCGGATGATATGGAATACAATCTTTTCATTAAAAAAGGTCATGATTATTTCTCGGAATACTTTACCGAAATTGGCGAAAAACTTCCCGAACTTGTCAGCGAACTAAAACAGGATTTCGAACGAAAGATGAAGCTGACATATCCCTATAAGAGGTTTACTCTCATCGAGACACCGGTACAGTTCTTTTGTTATGAACGATTCTGGACGGTGAGCGTGGAAACCGTTCAACCGGAACAGGTATTGCTGCCTGAAAAAGGCATCTTTTTATTCAACTCGGATTTCAAACGCATGAAATACTGGCAAGGCCACGATAGGGGGAGGGGAAATATTACGAGAACACCGGAAGAAATCGAGAGCGACCAGGTACGCAGATTTGTACAGAGCACATTCACCGGCGAATTTTCAAGCCGCAGGTTTGCCAGTTTCAGAAGAAGTATCACAAGTTCGAGCGGTATATCGGTTAGAAGGATTTTAATCGGAGGGTTTTCACCTTCCTTCGTGCCGAGTTACGAAATTTTCCCGAATTATTACAGTTATGTTTATAATTTCAATTCGGAAAAACATCCGATATTTAACCTGTCGCTGGAACATTTTCTTCTGTCAAACCTCGAAAACGGATTTCCCGGGAGAATGCGCTTTATTCTGGGTTTATCGAACGAAGAAATTGCAAACAATGCCCTTGCAAAACAAAACCTGAGTGAACTTCTCGTAAACCCGGAATATAAAGATATTATGTATGATATATTGAAAATCAAAGTCGATTATCTTTTCTCCCTTATTAAAGCGGAACTCGGAGAAAATGAATTTGATCAATTTCTCCATGATTATCTTGAAAACAACAGATTTAAAAATTTGGATGTTATCGATTTTCTTGACGCTCTGTGGATAGAATTCGGGTTTGAACTCGAATATTATTTCGATGAATGGTATAATGGGAAAGTGCTTCCGGCGTATATTTTTTCCGATTTGAAATGTACCGAAGTCCTGGATAATGAAACAACACGGTACCAGGTACTGTTTAAGGTCTATAATGCTGAACCGGCCGATGGAGTAATTTCGTTGAGCATAATTTCTGGCGGCGGCGGAATGGGACGTGGCGGTGGCGGAATGGGACGTGGCGGTGGCCCACCGGAACCGGAATTAGAGTATTATACGATTGTAAAAGGCAACCAGACAAAAGAAATAGGATTACTACTTGACGAGCAGCCACTTGTGATATCGTTCAATACATTCATCTCACAAAACATTCCTTCAGCGTTTGATCAAAGGCCCGAAAATCCGGAACTTGACGAAAATGCCGAGATTTTTGAGGGGGAACGTATTCTTGATTACCCACTAACTATCAGCGAACCCGGAGAAATTATTGTTGATAATGAGGATGAGAATTTTGAAATTCTTACCCATCAGGAAGCAAGTTTTATTAAGAAATATATAAACAAAAACAGAATCAATGATGAAGAAGAATATACGGGGATGAATTTCTGGCATCCGCCAAACAGGTGGCGTGCTACCGTTATGCCGGAATTCCATGGTAAATTCAAGCATTCCGCATACTATATAAAAACCGGCGGGGGTGACCAGAAAGTGCAATGGAAAGCAGAAATACCCGATAGCGGCCAGTATGATATTTACTATAACTGTATTGAAGCACCAAATTTCGGAAGGGGACATGGCAGAGACAGAAGGGATGGAGGAATACGGGACTTTCATTTCACGATTTATCACGACGACGGTATTGAAGAAATGATTCTGGATTTAAATGAATCGGATACTGGGTGGACATATCTTGGCACTTATTACCTGTCTCAGGGCTTTGCAAATATTGAACTTAACAACAAATCAAAAGGCACTGTAGTATATGCCGATGCTGTCAAATGGATAAAGAAAAAATAATACCTGCCGGGGATATGTGAAATTCATTTTCCTGACGTACCCTTTCGAAAAGCACACATGGAAAAAGAGGGAACAAATCTTGCATTACGTCATTCATACATTCTACAGACCGGCAATTTATATCTTTGTACCTTTGGATGCGGTTTTTTTACCGTGACAACGTAAATGTGACAAACAAGTATTTAAAATATAAAATGTATTCATGAAAAATATGGGGATATCAACTATGAATCAGAAACGTTTTAATTTTATAAAATTGTATACGTGCCTGGTGCTTATGGCGGTCATCTTTTCGAACGCACGTTTTCTGTCAGCAGCAGAAGTATTTACCATTGAAAAGGCACTGGAAATTGCTATGTCAAATAGCCCTGACATAAGAAGAACCGAACTGGATCTGGAACGAAGCAGAGAATCGCTCAATGCTCAGAAAGCCGCTCTGAAATCAAATTTCAGCCTTAGTTTCAACCCATTTTCTTATAGCCAGGACCGGACATTCAATGACCTCTTTTCCACCTGGAATACAAATAGAACGAAGCAATCAGACGGAATGTTTACCATCTCGCAGCCCATAGAGTGGTCAGACGGTACGCTGAGATTAATCGACAGGCTTTCCTGGCGGGACACATACAGCGCGTTTAATGATAGACGTACAGAAACATTTGACAACAATCTTTATGTCAGCTACGAGCAGCCGCTGTTTACGTATAACAGAACAAAACTGGACTTAAGGGAACTTGAACTGGACATGGAAGATACCCTCTATCGCTATGCCATTCAGAAACTATCCATAGAACAGCAGGTTACCCAATATTTTTTCGAGGTATACCAGAGAAAAATGGATCTCGACATTGCGAAAGAGGAACTTGAAAATCAGAAACTAAGCCACGAAATCATAAGAAATAAAGTTGATGCGGGAATCTCCGCTCAGGAGGAGTTGTATCAGGCGGAGCTTAACCTGGCAACCA
This sequence comes from Candidatus Latescibacter anaerobius SCGC AAA252-E07, assembly GCA_000403035.1. Taxonomy (GTDB): domain Bacteria; phylum Latescibacterota; class Latescibacteria; order Latescibacterales; family Latescibacteraceae; genus Latescibacter; species Latescibacter anaerobius. The sequence continues at coordinate 11,562 of AQSL01000117.1, forward strand.
GCGAATTGGGTGTGCAAAACCAGCAGGAATCGCTCGATAATACGCTTGACAGTTTTAAACTCCTTATCGGGATAGTAATTTATGATGACATTACCATAGATGCCGATGTGATATTCGAGACTGTTGAAATTGATCTGAATACAGCGCTGAACAGCGGATTGAAAAGCCGTCTGGAGCTTCGACAAAGAGAGATA
>AQSL01000118.1 GCA_000403035.1 Candidatus Latescibacter anaerobius SCGC AAA252-E07
TTTTTTAAAGTTAACGTATAGTATATATTATAAGTTAACTCTATTATAACTAAAATGCAAGCAAAATATCACCGGATTATTAATTCAAAGGTTTCAACTAATAGGTATTTCACTTCATCGGCAAAAGAATTGGCTCAAGCAACAGATGTTAAGTTAATTGACCGAAATGAGTTAAGGGACTACTTGTATGATTATAATCAATTGATTATTGAATCATCAGAACATGGCCCAAAATCGTGAAGAATGGTATAGTAATTACATATTAATTGTGACAGTCTTAAACATTTAATGATCGACTGAAATGCCTGAATCCGATATATGCGGACAGGACTGAGTATGTGCCGGTGGAAGATGAGGCTATCAGATAAACCGTAGACCGTTAGGTGTAAAAAAGGGAAGGTGGAGATTTATGGTTGGTTCATTATCAGAAGAAGTGCTTGAGGCTATGTTAGAAACAATGCCCATTGAGTTCTCTGTTGTTGATGCTAATGACGATGTGCTTGCTTGGAACAAACACAGAACTCGGATATTTATGAGACCTGAAACTGTCGTTGGTCGAAATGTAAGAAAGTGTCATCCCCCAAAAAGCCTAAACAAGGTTGAGACGATTCTCCGTGAAATGAAGGCTGGCACTCGAGATAGTGCAAGATTCTGGATCGATCTGCCTATTGGTTCAGAAGGGCAGAAACAGAAAATCCTCATTCAGTACTTTGCACTCAGAAACAAAGACGGCCAATATTTAGGTTGTATGGAATGTAGCCAAAATATTTCGGATATTAGGGAACTTTCCGGAGAAAAACGTCTTCTGGATTAATACAGGCGATAACCTTTCTCTATAAGTCGGTTCAGTAATTGTATAAAAAAATAAGGTTTTTATGCCTGAATCCGATATATGCGGACAGGACTGAGTATGTGCCGGTGGAGGAAGCGACGACGGGTTGTGCCGCATATTAGGCTTGATTATGAGAGAGGTTAACGGCATATTACAATATTGTCGTGTCTTGTAGCGGTATTTGCTATATAGAGGTTCTTAGCATAGAAACTATTAAGCCACAGTTATATGGCACGTAATATCATAATGATCTAATTTCTCATTGAAATGAATTGGAAGGAGGGGAAATGGCGTTGGTTAATTGCCCTTCATGTGGAACCGAAGTATCAAAGGAAGCTGCCTCATGTCCTAAATGTGGACACCCATTCAAAAAAACGGCTCAAGGGATGAGTGGCTGCGGGCTTTTTTTCGTAATTGTCGGTGCAATAGTTGTTGCTGCCATTCTCATAAGTTTGGGGTTGTAAATTTCCATGGACATAAAGTTCAAATATCTTTTAGACCCACTATTTCTTTTTTCTTTGACACTATACTCTATAAACAAATGGTCATTGGAGGGGGCTGAATTTTGGAGTTTCAAATTCTGCAATTGCTATCTTAACGACCTACTCCTTGTGCCGGTTCTTGTGCCAATAATTCTATTTTTTTTCAAGGATTTTTAAATTTAGAAATGATTATTCTCCTCCGATGTTTTTGGAAATTATTGTACAATTGGCTATATGGTCGATAGCTTTTGAATTAATCGGACCTTTCTATTTTGGAAAAGGAACCTCAGATCCAATAGATGTTTTTGCATATTGTCTTGGCGGATTGAGCAGTTGGATAATATGGAATCGAGGCAATTTATTTAATCTTTTGTTTAACATAGAATGGTCTATTGGGATATTAATGCCATATAACAATCGGATTAACTCTGATCCAAAAAGCTAACGCTTTTTGTCCAGGTTATCCATAGTGTCGTTATCCTCTCCTCTATCCACTCCCGCAACGATTCCCCATTGGACAAGGCCCTGCACTACGGATATACCCATCACATAACGCCCGTAAACGCTCCACAATCAACGATCACCTCCTGAGAGACATATTTTTCCTATGCCAGCGGTCAACATGCCTCAGAATTGGTTTATTAACACTCCATGAAGGTAGCAATATGGTAGCAATGATAAAGCCCCATAAAATAAGTTAACTCTATTATAACTAAAATGCAAGCAAAATATCACCGGATTATTAATTCAAAGGTTTCGAATTATAATGGAGGTTTTATCATGAAACGACGTGATTTTATCATCAACGGTTTTTTAGGGTCTGCCGGTATAAGTGCCGCCGGTTGTTCATCATTCGTGAGAAAAAAGTATGAGGTAACAACTCGTTTTGCTACGCATTCATTCGAGGTCACACATCCAAAACCGTCCGGTGGAACTATTGAGACCAAAGAACTTGGCTCAAGCGGTATTAAAGTATCTTCATTTGGGTATGGGGCTCATATGCCGACAGAACTCGTACCGTTTGAAGAAGAGCGGTGTACAATGATCCGTGGGGCGCATGAACTCGGAGTGAGCGTATTTGATATTTACGATCACTGGGGTGTGGAACAGTTTGAACCAATGAGCCGTCATCTCAAGCCCATAATGAACGATGTAATCCTTTCACTTAATATGCAACTACTGAAAGGGCGTACCTGTGATCAGGAATTTGAACGGGCTCTCAGACTTTTTAACCGTGATTACATCGATATGTACCGTCTGAATGCGAATGCAAGTTCACCTGAGAATAAGAGAAACTCGTGGCAGTACTGGGATAAGTTATTTCAGTTTAAAGAACAGGGGAAGATTCGTGCGGTCGGAATGTCGATACACTATCCCCATGAACCTGAACTGGTACTGAAAACGTATCCACTCGATTATGTTATTTTACCATTTAATTTCTATCATAATTTACTTCATAGCGGTGATCTTTCGGGTGATTACCACCCGTTGATGAAAGAACTGCGGAAAAAGGGTGTCGGGATTGTAGTGATGAAACCGTTTGCTACCGACTGGTTCGTGCAACCACTCATCGAGGTTGCACAACAAATCGACGAAACCGGTGAGATCAGCCTTCCCCGTGCCATGCTTCGGTATGTCATCAACTCGTATGTAGAACCGGATATCATTTTAGGTGGTATGTTTAATCTCGATCATGTGTATGAGGATGTTCCGGCGTTTTATAAAACAGAAATATCCAGTGAGGAAAAACGCCTGCTGAAAAAACTCAGGAAAGTTACACGAATTAATGCTCAAAAACCAGTGAAATCTTCTGAAATAAATATACGGATGCCGAAGTACTATCAGTTTCTCGAACACTGGGCGGCACATACTGATGACACTGAACAAATTTCGTAATCGGTACATACAAAAAAACATTCGAAGTCTATCCTTTTCAAATGAAAAGGTTAATTTGATGATATGAAGAACATTTCTTAAACACTCCTGTTCAGCAGCTGTCAGTATCTCATCAGGTGCTGTACAATCAACGCTGTGTTTCCTGTAGTCAAAACACCTCAATTATGGGACAACCTAACATTCTTCTTATTGTCTTAGATGATGCGGGATGGAACGATTTTGGATACCACGGTTCTGAAATCAAAACACCAAACATTGACAGGATGGCTCGCGAAGGTGTCGAACTCGATCAATTCTATGCTTATCATGTATGCACACTGACACGGGCAGCGCTTTTAACCGGCAAGCCGCCAAGCCGCAGCGGTGTTGTCATGGCGATCGGAGCAGATACCGACCCGCCTTTACCCCGCGATGCGGTAACTGTTGCGGAACTGCTCGGAAGACAGGGATACGACACAGCTATTACCGGCAAGTGGCATCTCGGGAATTCCTTGGATATGAGCCCTATCGGCTGTGATGCCGATGGCGGTTCTGTTCGGAAGGGGTTTCATCGTTGTCGAACAGTTCATAGAACGCACAGGTGATGATATTCCGTGAGCTTTCTTCTCATGGATGATAAAAGGCGGCAGACGGTATAATTCCCAGTTGCGAGCACTTAAAAATGCGGGTGTGAAAGGATATTAGAACTTAAATTGAATGATTCTTATAAACGTGTTGAAAAACTATCAGGGTCAGTATCTATGTTGTCAAGGGTCAGCGCGAAGCGTTGATTTACAAGCCCTTTACAGCAAAAAACGATATATATTTCATTACAGGGTGCGTGAAAAAGGACTTTTTCACCGCCCTCTTATATAGGGGTTGCCTTTACGGTTATTTACAAAGTATGTAATGTTGATGACAAACAGGATTGAGTCCATAATTTTCTGTCTCAGTTAACATGTCTCATTCGAAAAGATTTCTGCATCTGCGGTATTCACAATAATAAAGGCCAACATTACTATAAAAACGTAAATGGGGAATACTTACAATTTCACCGCCCCATCTTCTTTCATAGATGAATGATACCCACGCGAAATAAAACTTTCAAGTTTGTTCTGTCTTGTCATTTATCGATCATCAATAATCAGCAGCTTTGTTTTCTTTTTGACGACCAGTATGATAATATAAAAAAAGGAACTTAACGTGAAAAATGTTATCCAACCAAATGGTAAAAATACTTTGTGATTCGTAGAGAACTGGAACATCAGTTCCAAGAAAGAATATATGACAACGATGCCAAAATAACCTGTATACTCCTTTTTTAATACAAATCTCACAGAGAAGGATAATTCAGGTGTTTCCCATTTTCGTAAAGCAGGAATGAAAGCAGGCGTACGGCTTGCCCACATCTCATACGTTTCTCCTAATTTATTTCTCAGGAATTCCTCTTCAGCAAACATGATACGTTCATAATAGATCCAGAAAAGCAGGCTGCTTAAGACTACAAACCACCAATTCATAGTATACAGAACGGTGCCCAGAACAATAATATAATTACCCAGATATAACGGATGTCTGACAAGAGAGTACATGCCGGTTGTATTCAAAGATTCAGCGACCTGACGTTTAGTATTGCGTCCGGAGGTTCCTTTCGGCACAAAGCCCAATGTTAGTATACGTAATCCTAATCCAAGAAATGAGATGAATATACAAACAATGCTCCAATACTGATGTACACTGTACTGAACGTGAGGTGTGTATTTTAACATAATATATGGGAATAGACATACAACAATTAAAGGAAGATAGCTTCTCCATTTAAAAAGCATGTTTCCCTGTATTTCAAACTCTTCTCTTAATGCCATAAAATGACCCACATTATATGATAAATCCAGTGCCCTTCTCGGCATTTGTTTAAATAACCATTCAGCGCACAGGATATGTACCAATTAAAGGTTTCTCGAATTTATTCTGTCGTAATGTCAATTAAGACAACACGCTCATCGCCGCCTTTTACCATCACTTCCTGTACAATACCGATACCCGGTGCATAGTACTTCTCTTCGATCGTTTCCATATCGAGAGGATTCCAGTCTCTTGTTCTCAGGCAATTATCATAAGAACCGAACGGCACGGTAACCGATTCGTTCAAACTCAGGACTTCAGCTTTGTCTTCAGCTTCACCTTTATAGTATTCCTGACGGTACACAACACCGACAACAGGATATGCCATCATGATAATTCCCGGTTTTGCTCCATCGACACCAGCCTCCCAGGAGCCCTCCGTGCTGACAGCCTTACCGTCTTCATACTCTGTAGAGTCTTCCACCCATATACCACACATTCCCGTCCTTGTCCTGGGCGTACCAGTCCAGTGTAGCCTCTATCAGCTCATCATCGAGCCAGACTTTATCGTCAACGACAACACAAGTTACACCGAGAACTTCTTTCGTCTGATGAGTAACGTACACCTCAATCCGTTCGGTACCTTCATCCGTTTCAGCCGAGTATGTATATTTTGTTCCGGGAACAAGCGGGAAATACTTGTTATCGACTCCGGACACATAATCAGCCGGATCAATAACCGGATTGTAATTCACTTCTTCAATAACTGCTTTCTCGTTATCATCGGAGTTATCATCGCTGAATGGATTCTCACAACCAATAACTATGAAAAGAGTTAATCCAAATATAATACATACTGATAAGATTTTTTTCATTTTTTTCCCCTATGTTGGTTTTTTTATTATCAACCGACAGGAGATACTTTCTGCATATCGTGGTCTGTCAATCTTCTCCTTCTTCTTCGCCATCGAATTCATTTACATTTTCCACATCATCTGAATCGTTTTGATCGCCGTATTCTATCTCTTCTTCCACGACAGTACCATTTCCATCCAGTTCAATATCAAATTCTTTGCCTCCGGATACGAGTTCAATTTCAAAAATTACATTTCCCCCGCGGGTAATCTTTTCCACCTCTTCAATGGACGCACCCGGATACAGATCATTTACAGCATTGACAACGACTTTGGGGAGTTCACCAGGTGTAATCTCCTGCTCGATCTCAATAAGTTTACCATCCAACGTCACTTTTACTTCAAAAGCAGCTCCATTGGCTCTTACTGCCGCTTCGTATATTTCTGTGCCGTTTTCATCCTCAAGTGTGACTTCTTCGATTGTACCATCGGGGAACGTTGTTTTAATTGCATCAACAACCGGCTGTGATAGATCTTCGACAGCCACTTTCTTGGCAGTTCCTCGTCCATTGTAGAAGTGATAAATGCCTTGTGCCTTGGCGTTCATGTTGGTCACGATACGCAAGAAGTCCGCTGTTAGATGTTACTTTTGCACTATGAAATTCAAGCTTTATTCCTCCATCAAAACACACTTTCATGCTTTCACCCTCCGGATAACCAGAAATTGTCAGTCATAAGCGCATGTTATTTGTTATATAATAACATGTTATGACATATTATGAAAGCATTATTCTGGTTTTATAGGGGAAATACGGGCTTATATATCATATATAATGGCATTAGTTTTTCGTATGTGCAATGCCACCTTTCTGGGTGAGCGCAAACACTAACATGTTCACACCCATTCTCAGTTGTGGTTCATTATTCGTGTTTTCACTCCATTTAATAATGTATCCTTTGTTTGAATAAATTGCAACCAGTCTGTTCTTGTACCAAACACCCTCGAGATAGTAACGCTGTTGGGAAACATATTGTCCGAAACTTCCGATTTCAGCACCATAGGGGGGGCCGTCATCAAAATCAAAAAAACAATGATATAACGGATGATTATCAGGGATAATGGCAAATCGTGCATTCGGGATCGTATCACGGACCATTTTTTTGAGCGTAGCTTCAGCCATGCTGAAATCGTGTTTTGGCTTGGAATTTTCCAGAACCATAAAACCCCCGTGATTAAAATATTTTTTAACATTAATTTTCTCGGTTTCAGTAAGTTCAAACATATCGTCAGTTGTTACAAACACGAAAGGCATATCAAGCAGTCGTTCAGAACTGAGTAGCACGTGCTCATCAAACCGTAGAGCAATCTTCGTCCATTTCGTCACAGCATTCTTGAGATTGAAAAGACCCCTGGTGAACCTGAACGGAAAAGTGAGCTGTTCGCCCCAGGCATAAGCGATATAAACATCTCCTCTGATATTTAACTTGTTGAAAGGATCGATAATCACCGTGTTTTTTACCGGATATTGGGCGTTTTCAGCTTTTGCACCTCCGGTTATGAAAACCAGGAAAAGAAACATATACAGAATACCTGTATATGCTCTGTATTTTGATTTCACAGTCATTTTTTCTTATGATTCTTTCGTTTCATTCCTTTTATCTACTCTAAAGGAATGGTTACATTTTGAAAAAATAATAGTACGTAAAAGCGTGGTGAAAAACAACCTCAGTATAGAAGCATGCTGTCAAGAATCAGAGCGGAGCACTGATTTATATGCCATTCCTTCTGGTCGACGAGACCGATGACAGCTACGGAATAATAGATTTCATACATAGGCGTGTGAAAATATTTTTTCATCACGCTTTTATGTGTTCTCTATAATTCCCGTGAAATAATATCCTCGTAAGTTTCCCGTCTGGTTGCAAGTGAAATCCTGTCACCGTCAACCAGGATTTCGGCAGCTCTGGGTCTGGAATTGTAATTTGATGCCATTGTCATGACATAAGCTCCGGAACTCATAACTGCCAGATAGTCCCCCTCGGCTGGCATGAAAATTTCACGGTCTTTTGCAATAAAATCTCCGGATTCACATATCGGGCCGACAATGTCCACTATCCTTTTTTCCGACGTTTGTTCTTTGACCGGAACGACACCATGATAGGAACCGTAAAGGGAAGGCCTGATGATATCGTTCATACCGGCATCGACAATGACAAACGTTTTATCCTCATTTTTCTTTATATAAAGCACTTTCGTGATAAGGACACAGGCATTACCTACCAGAGATCTTCCGGGTTCGATTATAAGACGGCAGCCGGTTTTCTTTATTACCGGGCCGATCATTTGAGCCCAGTCCGAGGGATCGGGTGGGTTTTCGTCATGGTACTGTATACCCAGTCCGCCGCCGATATCTACATAACGTAAATTGATTCCAATACTGCGAACTTCCTCAATAAGAGCACTCAACAGTTCGGCAGTTTCACGGTAAGGTGACACATCTATAAGCTGGCTGCCTATATGAGCGTCAATACCGATCACATCTACATTGGGCATTTGTAACGCTTCCCCGTATATTCTCAATGCGTCACGGTGAGGGATACCGAATTTGTTGCTTTTCAGGCCGGTAGAGATATACGGGTGTGTTTTCGGATTGATATCCGGGTTGATACGAAAAGCAACAGGCGCCACAGTATTTTTCTCACCGGCTATGCGGTTTATTGCATGAAGTTCGGATTCTGATTCCACATTGAACATGAGAATCCCGGATTCGAGAGCATACCTGATTTCTGCATCGGTCTTTCCAACCCCTGAATAAACGATACGGTCGGCCGGTATACCAGCGCTCAGGGCACGGTACAGTTCGCCGCCGGAAACAATATCTGCACCAAGACCATGTTCAGCGATAATTTTTAACAGGGAAGC
>AQSL01000119.1 GCA_000403035.1 Candidatus Latescibacter anaerobius SCGC AAA252-E07
CACGGGATAACCACAGGGGCCGGGAAACCGGCTCCATAAAATAGAAATGAGGTTTTATAATGAATAAATTATTTGAGCACTCAAAATTTGACGTAGCTCTGGCTCCGCAGAGTCTCGCAACAACGAACGCAACAGGCGCATATTTCCCGATCAAGGATTTTCACGGTGCAGCTTTCATTTTAAGCGTTGCGGCAATGGCAAAAGATGCTACATGCGTCATGGAAATTTATCAGGCGACAAATGCAGATGCCGGCAGTGCGAAAGTTATTACCGATGGCGATGTAACGATAACGGCAAATACGCTTGTGAGTGAACTTACAATTGCCCTTGCCAGTGTATTAAACACAGAGACAATAACCATTAACGATCTTGTGTTCACNGCTNACACCGATACCACNACGAAATCAACCAGGACGTTCTCTATTTCTGGAAATAACACGGCCGATGCCGATGAATTAGCATCTTGTATCAATGACCCGGACTACGGCGTTCCCGGAATAACAGCTTCAAATGACACTGGTACAATTACCTTAACATCGACAGAAACAGGCAAAACGGCAATCACGGCGGTTTCCGGTGATGCCACTTTCACGGTGGCAACGGTCAAGGCATTCGGTTATGTCGAAATCGATAACATGAGCCTGGATCATGCAGGTGAGTTCGATCATGTAGCGCCTAAAGTTACAACCGATTCAACTCAGGTTNTTTCTGTAGCATTACTACGCGGTCCCGGAAGGGAAGCAATAAGTCAAGCGGCTGGTGCATCGGCATCTGTATAATATTCAAAATGAGAATCCTTTTGTCGTGAGGCAAGAGGCGGGGTTTTGGGGTTTACCTTTTTACCCGTTTACCCGTCCATTATTCTCATTGTTACAAGGGGGTCGGAGTTCCTACCAGTTTCTCCGACCTCTTAAAAAAAAGATATTAAATAATATGAATTATCAGATAATCAATTTTGCGGGAAAATAAGACTTGACAGGAATCAAAAATATGCTATTATATAAACAATATCCAAAATCAGAAACCGTGAGGTAAGCGTGAATTCCATTTTTTATTGTCTAAAATCGATATTTAATTTACGGCGTGAGTGTCCGACCGGGGCGACCCTTTCGGCTACCTGTTTCTGGGTAGGGATACACTCATGCCTTTTTTTGTGAGGTATATCATGCAGGATCCAAAAACAGAAACACTCGAAAGCGTTAAGGTTCAAGATAAAAAGAAACCTGAAAAAGAGAAAGTATATTGCAGAACTCTTTTAAATGGGAAGCCCAGTAAAAAAATTTCGCGCAAGCATCTCTCTGCAAAAGATATGAGAAGAATGTTACATGATAGATGTATTCATTATCTTTTAACAGCCTTCTCAGGTTATACAGAACATGATAATCTTGTACTTTGTGAAAAGGCGTATCGTGCATTGCATGAAATTCTTAATCAAAAGCCATGTATAAAACCATTGGTTTTTAAAAAATATGGTGATGGAAATACTTGTAGTATCGGGCCTTGCTAAACTGAAAGCCCGGTCATTTCGGTGGCCGGGCACTGAAAATAATAAATGCATAAATAATGCATATAACCTATTGTATAATATATATATAGGTGTGATAGGACTTGACAAATTCCCTATATTAATAGAGGGTATAAATAAATCGGGGATACAATATGATTAAAAAGAAAAATACAGAGCCAGATGATGGGTTAGATGATAATATAGTTTATATTGGAGATATGAAGGATATATATATAGGTGAAATATCTGGTTGTTCTTCGAGTCGAAAAAAAGGGGATGGGTATATAGAAGTAGTTTCAACAATTGATGTGGATAAATGTCTTGCTGGTAAACAGCCATTTAATGTACGGGTACCAGAATATCTGGGTAATTATTGGGATGAGGTTTTAAAACTTCCTTTCTTAACTCCCAAAGAGAGAAAAGTTTATAAATTAAGAAAATACGGTAAACCACCTACAAAAAAAGACCAAAATATGTACCCTTTAACTCTCGATGAGGTAGGCAAAACCTTTCGGCCCAGGATAACAAAAGAAAGAGTAAGACAAATTGAAAAAAGAGCTCAAGAAAAGCTTGAATACCATGAGTATGAGGTTCGTAAAACAATAAAGGAAGTATGTGAAAAACATGATAAAGCTGAGCGCGAAGGGGATAACTGATGAAAAAAGAAATTTTTAGCACTAAAGAACTTGATAGTGGTGTATGTAGTTTAATTCTTGATTTTGCAAAACAGATGAAAATTCCACCACATGTTGTTGTACAAAATCTTATTATTAATTGGATGGCGCAGAGGCAAGCCCGGAATAATATATTTGGAGAATGTCCACACGGACTTGAAGAATTTATATTTATTGATGATCAGGTCATAACAGGGAAACCTCTTTTTGATACTCTTACAGAACAATTTGAAAAGAAATTTAAAGAAGAAAAGGAAAAATTACTTCTTGAAGAAGAAAAGAATGGGATACCTCTCGAAGAAGACGAGAAAGCCTTCTTAATTAAGCGCCGAAAGGGTCAAGCTTGGTATAACAGTAATGAATTTAAACAATCTCAAGCAGAAGTCAAAAATATTGATGCGCTTGTCCGGGAAGCCAGAGAAAGCGGTTTGATTCCAGGGGGTAAAGGTAAAAATGATAATTTACTTGCAATGTATTGGAAAAGTTATAAAGCCGGAAAAATGACAAAAGAGAATTTATTAAAGCAGCTCGATCTCGATGAAAATGTGAAGATGGGATGGGTAAAAGACACAGATTCAAATAATAATGAGGACTGAGAGAGATTGAAACCTGAGTTCACAGAAGAAGAAATTCAAATATTGAAGAAGTTAGTATCTTCAATCTTGTCTATTAAAGGGGATGGAACCGGGTATCCTCAGCGGGAACAAGAATATAAAAAGGATGAAAAACCTATTAGTGATATAGTTAATAATATTTGTAACAAGTAATCTGAGGTTATTATGGGACGCCCGAAATTAAAAACCAGAATTCAGCTATTCCAGAGAAAAGGAAGCCCTCACTGGTATATTACTTGGACAGATGCGGACGGCAAGCGAAAACAGAAGGCAACGAAACGTAAAATTATAGATTATTCCCGTCAACAAATGCAAAGATTAATTGAAAGCGAAATCGGGGTAAAACGAACAGAGGAAAACACTATTGAGTGGTTAGAACAGAGAATATTGTATCGAATGGAACTAAAAAATAAGAGCGATAAAACCGCACGGATGTACAAGACATCTTTTAAACCGTTCAAGAAAATGCTTGGCGCTGGTTATTCTATTGCAAGAGTTAATAATGTTGATGTTGAGCAATTTCAAAATTACCTGTTAAAAAAACGTATCAGACCGGCCACAGTAAACACATACTGCAGGACGCTCAGGGCAGCCTTTGAGCGGGCATATATTGATTGTCTTATCGACCATAATCCTTTTCATGGATTTGAACGTATTCCTGAGCCAAAGGACAGAAAAAAACATTTAACGCAGGATGAGGCACGCTCTTTACTTAATGTTTTAAAAGGTGAGGCCGGACGTCTTATGAAAATCGCATTGTTTACGGGTCTGAGACGCTCGGAAATCCTTTACATAGAAAGAGCGGATATAGATATTAAAGAGGGATATTTTAAGGCGGTAAATATTAAATCTCATGACAAGCACAAAATTGAACGACAAATACCTGAGCAGGTATGGACTGATTTTAAATATTTCATGGAGAAAAATCCTAAGTGGGATTATCCTTTTAAGATTTTCCAGCCGGATACGTTCACGCATTGGGCAAAAAAGTTTATCAGGGAAGCGGGATTGCCCGAGGATTTGCATTTACATTCCATGAGGCATACATTTATAACGGTTGGTATTGAACAGGGAGCGGACGTAAGGGATATGCAGAAATATATCGATCATAGCAGTATTAATGTAACTGAATTATATGCACATGACAAAGCAAAAAGGACGCCGAAAATTGACTTACAATAACTGTCAACAAACACTGTCAACAAAATTTCTGTTACTTATTGAAAGACAAGAAGGTATCAAATGCCTTCTAAGCAGTAGGTCGCAGGTTCGAGTCCTGCTTGGCGCGCCAGAAAAATCAAGCACTTACAGAAATTGGTGACACAAAAAGCGGTGAGCCTATCACTCAAAAGTGTCAATTTGTGTCAAAATTACTTCTCAACAAGTTTCGGTTACATGGCTGTCGATGATTTCTTTTGCTTCTTTATTTTCTAAATTTGCCATTTCCTTCATTATAGTTTCGTAATAACCCTGTTTGCGCACTTTTTCATATCCGCGTTGTATCTGATTGACTGTTCCGGATGATGTGGTTTCTATACCTGTTGGATAAATCCCCCGTGTATAAAGGGTGCCAGGCCATGCCAAGGAAATGGCTCCGTAGCGCCCATTCCTTAGAATAAAACAGTACTGATATCCCTTTTAAATCTTCCTGGAAGCGAACGGTTGGCCTTAGAGCAACTGTACAGTCCGGTTGACACTGAGCTCTTTCATAGTAGAACTCCCGGCCGGCGTCACCTGTGCATTATTAATCATCGCTGTTTACGACTGCTGCATGACGCCAGACCCGATGATCCCCGGCGGCGTACATCTTGCCCGTATCAGGGTCAACATAAAGCATAATCGGATGAGAGTTCGCTCCGGAGAACGTTCTTATTTTATGCCCCCGTTTTGTAAGCTCGGCAATGACCTTTTCGTCGACAACATCCTCAATTTCAAGACGTAAAACATTCCCAAAAGTTTTTTCGCGGTTTGCATTGGGATCGAAAGATTCCTCGTGATGTCCTGTGCTGAATCGGGGAGATATCACCGATTCCTTAGGCATAATCCCGAACTCAATGAAATTCAGCAGGCAAATAAGCGCTGTTTGATCCTGCAAATCTCCACCGGCAACGCTGATCGCGATAATAGGTTTGCCGTCCTTAAGGATCATTGTCGGAGTCAGGGTTATTCTCGGCCGTTTACCGGGCTCCATCCTGTTGGGGTGTCGCGGTGTTGTGTTGAGCTGGCGAAGCCGGTTTCCATGAGGTATTCCAGTCACCGGATCGATCGAGTACGGCGGGTTCCCGCTGGGTGTGGCAACGACCATGTTTCCCCATTTATCGGCGACAGTACAGGTCGTTGTACCGCCAATTCCCGGCTGATAAAAGCTCGGTTTCTTGACAGCTTTCATGTTGATCGGATCGCCCGGACGAACTGTCGCCGATGCTTTTTTCATATCGATCAAAGGCTGGCGAAGCTTCGTATATTCGTCTGAAAGCAGCTCCTTCATCGGCACATCCTCATACAGCGGATCGCCATAATATTCATCACGGTCGGCAAATCCCAGTTTCATTGCCTCGGTTAAGACGTGGATGTAGTCGGCGGACATGTTCCCCATCTTTTTAAGGCCAAAGCCTTCCAGTATCCGAAGTGTTTGGCACAAAAACGGGCCCTGGGTCCATGTGTCGCACTTGTAGACGTCATAGCCGCGGTAGTTGACGGTGACAGGATCCTCGACACGTGTTTCGTGAGCAATAAGGTCTTTCTTGCGGAGAAAACCGCCTTCTTTGATATAAAAAGCTTCCAGCGCATCGGCGATATCACCCCTATAATAACGGTCTCGCGCGGCCTGAATTTTTTCTATCCGTGTGCCGGCAGTTTTCATTTCAGTCTCAATGAGCTTACGGAACGTCCTTGCAAGAGCCGGATTCCAATCCCTCTCTCCAATATCAAGCAGAGCCAGCGCGGGCGTTGCCACTTGTTCAAAGGACATGGTGCCATAGAGCTGCAATAATTTCATAATAAGGCTCATTGCGCCGGGAACCGGAGCAGATTTCATTCCGCCATTTCCGGGAATACCATTTTCATTATACCAATCCATCGCTTCCTTGTCGAGCGGCGCACCGCCTAAACCATTCAAAACCTTCACTTCTTTTTTCTTTGAATCGTAAATAATTAATGGCACTTCCGCCCCGATGACAAAATAGCCCGTTTCCATAACGCTGAGCGCCAAGATCGTGGCTGCTGCAGCGTCGGCAGCGTTACCGCCTTGTTTCAGTATGGTCAGGCCCGCCGCGACAGTCTCTTCTTTGGCGGCTGCTACGGCCCCGCCAGTGCCCGAAGCATTCCATGATATTTCCTGGGCAATAACACCCCAAGAAACAGCAAACGTTACTATTAAAGATGTTACCAACAACCACAGTGTACTCATGAGGCTCCTCCATTACAGTGAAATGTGTTAAATGTTCTTAGATTTCGCCTCTATCCTGGCAGATTAACAAATTTTACGCTCATATTTCCAGCTTATACCAGATGCACGGTCGTGTGCTTTCCTGCCACGTGCAACGGTATTGGCAAAGACCTTCTTTTGATAGAAGACAGGTTATCTGCCGATATAATTCCCCCGATTGTATTTCCCATTACTTATATACTATACAATGAATTCACATACGTTATATCTGAACCGGTATTCCCCATATCAAATTCCCGAGTAGTCAAAGTTCATTACAATTCCGTTGATAAATGAATATTATCACTTTTAAGTTCCTCTACAAGTATTTTCTGCATGCTGATCATTCAATTTTTACACAATTTTACAGAATATATGTGGTATAAACGCTGAAACATACCAATAAGAGACACGTATCCATTGAATAAATCCCCATAACGGTGTTGTTAGACAGAATAGCAGCGCAATCGTCCTATCCGGGACAATATCTCGGCGAACAACCTCTTGTCTATCGCCACCTCAGCCATCTGAAACGTGACGTATCTGCTATGCCTGACAACCTTCGCTCCGATCTTGATAATTTTCACGAGGAAGCTGCGGGAAGAACTGTTGAATCGGGAAGTTTTTGATACATTGTTTGAAGCAAAAGTTCTTATGGAACGATGGAGACGAGAGTATAATCATATAAGTGAGTATTTTGCCCCCTTTAGGGGCTACAGTAACAAGTATTCTTTATTGCTTGTAATTTAATAAGTGTATAAAATATTATAATACTAACTGGTTCGTAAAAAACCAAAAGGATCGTGATTATTTTAATTCCAGAAATGTAACATCTCTCTTGAGGAAATACCGTGGTAATCTCAGGTCCCCGATATTACATCTTCTGACTTCATACCATGTTCCATCATCGTCCTGGTAACCGTAGCCATGTTGGTCAAACACAAGTGGTACGCCGTTTTGTTTACCGAGAAGAAGCTGGCAGTGGCCGCCGCAGCTTTGAATGGTAACGAACGGTTCATTTTCAAGAATTTTTTTATAATAGTATTCCTTACCCATTTCCGGATGCAGAACTGTTGTGTTATTATTATTAAAAAAAGTAAACAGACTGCCGTTACCGGGCAGATTGAATCCAAAACAAGCAAAGATATCCCTGTAAGTCGTCTCATGCTGGCGGCCAAACCATGCACCGCTCCAGTCGTACGGATTATCGAGCAATTTGAACGCTATCTCAACGATGTTGCGGCGGGTATACGGTAAAAATCCCACGTGAACATCATTATTTTCTTTTAGCCATGCCGTTTCGATAGTGAACTTCCCGTTCATTCTCCTGACCGGCACTTTTATCACACGGGGATTGCTTTTTGAAACGAGCGGTAATCGGGCGCCCATTCCAAACCATCCCGAAGCACAGGTACAACTTTCATCAGTATAGAACGGCACCCGGTCTGCCGCAGCAATTATAAAATCTCGAGTATCGATAAACTCATTAATTTCTCTTTGTGAGCCAAACGCCGCATCCTCGCTTCTGAGCCAGCCATATCCCTCCTCACACAACACAAACACATACTCACCCGATCTCGAAAAATGGAGAACCATCAACGGCTTACCAATTTTTACCACTCCGATATTCCATAAATCCCATCGCATTTTCCCCGACTGAGTCTTTCCGGGTTGTTCAGGCAGTGAAGGAATATTTCTCAGACGGGCAGTACATACAGTTATACCGTCGCGGACGCTTATTCTGTTGCTTACATTGTTGAGAGCAATTTCTTGTTCAAAATCATCTATTTGACCGGCGCTGTAAGGAATGGCAAGTTGATTTGCATAAACCTGGCTTCTCAGAAATTCGATTTCAGCTTGTAACCTGGTTTTTACAGTATCTGCAACCGCGCGGGGATCCAGGTTGTGAAGATCGGTCAATCTGAAGGAAAATCCCGGCCACCAATTTATTATTGCAGGGATTCTCTCCTCGGGGACGCCTTTGAAAGGTTCGGGAGAATTAATTCTCTGCTGGTAATTCTTGTTCATCTGCATGATTTGATCTGTCGTGAGAATAATCTCATCGGGTTGTTTCATCCGTTGAATCCAGTAACCTGTTTCGCACATTTCCGGAAGAATCCAGGGAAGCACATCGGGGGCTCTGTTATAGAGAGCATCTTCAAGATCCGGTATCACATCGAGTGTTACCGGGTCTATGTGCTCGGAGAATACAATAGTTGAAAAAATTAAAAGGATCGATACACAACCAATAAGAATCCATACCCGTCGTTTCAACGCACATCTCCTTTTTCGAAATGAATTTATTTTGAATAATTTTTAAATTAAATCCATACTATTTCGTCATTTTCAAATAATAGTGAAACTGAATTAAAATGACATTCCCTATTTCAAAATCATAATTGATCTCGGCTGGACATGCAATTTCCATAACAGCCGGCGAAAAAGCGGTTAATAATGAGGTTAATAATATGACTGAATTCGCCTGAGGTGGGTTCTTAAGTTAATATCTTTTTTAAAAATACCTAATTTTTTCCTGATATTTTCACGGTGTTTTTCAATGGTATTGCAAGAAACATTTAATAGCACGGAAATCTCTTTGTTCATAAGACCGCTTTCTATCATGGTGCTAATTTCTATTTCCCTGGGAGTTAACTTATAAGTCTTTTTTGTTATCTTTCGACCAAACGAAGATGATAATTTATCCAAAAGATGACTGAGTAAATCAATATATTCATCAGAATTATTACTTAATTTAAGCTTTTCTAAAACAGGTATTATTAGTTCTTGGATATTGGTTATTATATCATCTTTAATTATGTTTTTTTCAATTTCTACCTGCTCTATTACTTCTCTCAGAGCAATATTCTTTTGCTCTAAAGCGTCCATTTGTTTTCGCAATTTTAACTCAGATAATCGCAAATTTTCTTCCATATGCTTTCTGACAGTTATATCTTTCATAAATACTGATAGTCCATCCCTTGTGGGATATGCGTTTATTTCAAAAATATAAATTGTGTTTTCAACCTGGTAGTAATGTTCAATGTAATCAGGTTTTTGTTTTTCCAATATATCAATGAATAATTTCTCCACTTTTGTATCTTTAATGTCGGGGAAAATATCATAGATTGATTTGCCTAATGCCTCTTCTGCTGAAATCCCAGTGAGTCTTTCTGAAGCTTCGTTCCAATAAGTACAGTTAAAATTCCTGTCCATCGCTAAAAAAACATCATGTATACTTTCAGCAAGCTCTCTGAATTTATTTTCATTTTTAATCAGTTCTTCCTCAACCTTCTTTAAGTCGGTGATGTCTTCTCCCTGAACTATCTGTAAATTAGTAGGTTTCATTTCATGAATTATGTTGTAAACTGAAAGTGCAACATAACGTTGTTCGCCATCTTTTCTTGTGATGATAAACTCATTTCGTTTAATATCAATTTCTTTATGCATTGATTTTTTTGCAATTTCTATAACTTTTTTTCGGTATTTTTTATCTGGGTAGAGTTTTGTCATCCAAGTTTCTATATCTGGTATTTCATCATATCTATATCCTGTAAGTTTAGCCATAGCATCATTATATTCTAAATGTTTCCCACTTTCAGATAATACCAGAGTTGGAATAGGACTTTGGGAATAGGTAATCCATATCTCTTTAAATTCCAGTTCCTTTAATTTTTCATTTAAATTCTTTACTTTTTCTTCTAATTCTTTATAGGTAGGTTTATCCATTCTTTTTCTCCAATATCAATCCTTTATATCATAACAGATTACTTTCTACTCATTAAAACATAAGCCGATATTCCTAATATCATAATCAATTTAGCTCATGTTTGTACTATATTTAATTTATAAGTAAATAATAGCATACTTTTTTATTTCAGACAAGTATAATAATTTGTCATGTTTCTAATGGAAACAGAGTTTTCCCCGATATGAATTAATTGTATACTAAATCGGGAGGGAAACATTATGAGCAAGAGACGGATGTCCCACATGAATCCCGAACCATGTGTATCTGTCATTCTGACATTTTCGGGCAATCCGGAGCTTCTTCTCGGGCGCTTTTCAGCTAAGTGCGTTCTAAGAATTAAAGCTTGTATTCATGAGACAGTATCATGGCCTATATATAATACCCCCCAATCATAACGTCTCAGGGCGACTGGTATACCCCTGTGGATGTAATTATTGATGTTATTTTGCCTGGATAATAGTCAGATATGTTTTTGAGGTGAAATCGTGGATTCTTTGTTGTTTAAGTCTGCTTACGAGGTACTATCAATAATCACTTGTTTCAAGCTAAGAAAAATGATATTATTCAGCTATAATTCAACATGATATCAAATTTACCCTTATATGAAGTTGTTAGAGGGAATGTAGGATTAAATTAATATTCAAAAACTCTTGGAGGTATGACATGTCTGATAGTGTCTACAAAGTAATTGAACTGGTAGGAACAAGTGATGTTTCCTGGGAAGAAGCAGCACAAAATGCAGTGGAGACAGCAAGCAAAAGTCTTAAAGACTTAAGAATAGCAGAAGTTAATAAATTGGACATGAAAGTTGAGAATGGGAAAGTTGCCGCTTATCGTGCCAGGGTAAGCCTGTCATTTAAATATGAATCTTGAGATTAAGGTAGTTAAAAGATAAAAAAAATAATCAGGTAATTATTATGAGTATTGAAAATGAAATGTCACGAAGGAGTTTTTGACTAAATGATCACAGTCCGGAATGAGTGTTTATAAAGTTATAATACCTTTTCAAGCGCAGTTATACATCTAAAAACTACTCTATATGAAATCCTATATGAAATGTGAGATACGTTATTGTTTTTTAAGAGGTGATAATCTGACTGGCAGACGGGAGGTCACGGGTTCGACATCACGGTATATAATAGATATGTATCAAGTTAAAGCACTTATCAATGGCTATAAGCGTCTATTCTTATGAAAAGTAACCGCATCCCTGTGCCTCAATATCTCAGGGGGCTTGTGTACCCCTCTGTCAGATTCCAGAACCAATTATAAGGTCGCTCATAGGTAACCCTAAATATTGTATGAATAAAAAAAGCACTTCAGAAAAATGCATAAGTGCTTGTAAATATTATGGCTGCCCCGCAAGGATTCGAACCTCGATAAACTGATCCAGAGTCAGCCGTCTTGCCATTAGACCACGGGGCATCGTTGATTTTGACCATAAAGAATAACACTATTTCCATGTAAAGTCAAGGAGAATGCTGGCTACCTGGCGACCCCCCGTTTTATTTCACATAAGTTAAGATTCAATTGGAGATAATCACATTTTCTTATTCTAAGAGGTTTTGATCGTCGTTTAACCGCCCTTTCGAGCACGAAGGAGATTGCGGCAGGTATCATAGAGTACTGATAATCGGGAATATCATGTCATTTTTGCGAGGCAAGCGAGAGGCAAGCGATTCGATAGAGGCAGCTGTTCATTCTTATTTCCATCCGGCTTTTTCCCGCACACACGGTTAAAAGCTTACTATTCAGGGATTTCAGCCACACATTACATTCTTTTAGTTACCGGATTCAGGTGTGTATCGTACCACACCATTATCGGTGCCGATCCAAAGAATGCCGGTCTTGAGGTCCACAGCAAGTGCATGGGCGGGTGCGCCGGCAATATCTCCGGGTAAATCGAACGTATTCCAGGTATCACCGGATAAATAAAAAACTCCTCCATCCGCGGCAGCCCATAAAATACCGAAGTTATCCTGTACAAAATCATTTATCCCGCCTGATGTCAAACCCTGTCCGGTTCCGTAGGTAATCCATGATACTCCATCAAATGAAACTGCACCGCTCGATGTCCCGCACCATATCCTGCCGCTCATATCTTTATATACAACTTTAACATATGTGCCGGGAAGCACATCGGAACCATATGATTTCCAGTTCTCACCATCGAAAACACTGATTCCGTTGGTCGTGCCCACCCAGACATCGCCCAAAGCACCCGCTGCAATCGAAGTAACCTCGCTGGACCCACCAAGTTCGGTGATATATGATGACCATCCCCCGAGAGAATGCACGCTCACTCCACCCTGGGTGCCAAACCAAATTGAAAAATCTGTCATGGGCACAATTTCCGTAACATAACGGTTAACAAGGCTGTCCCTATCAGCCAGAGAGGTCCAGAGTGTGTCATTAAACGCCATGCTGGATACTCCCGACACCGTTCCGGCCCAGACCATACCGGTGTAATCAACAGCAATTGACAGTACTTCCATATCCGGAATATCATATTCCGCGCCATAGGTATAAAAGGTAGAATCAATGTTCGAATAAAATGAGATACCGTTCCTTGTTGCAAACCAGATACCGTTATAAATGTAATCCACAGCCATATCGGTTACCGCATTATCTGCCAGCCCGTCTTCCGTGCGGAAAACAGTAAATGTGCTCACCAAATCGCCGCTTGTATCATCATTCACAAGCGTT
>AQSL01000120.1 GCA_000403035.1 Candidatus Latescibacter anaerobius SCGC AAA252-E07
TAACCTGCATGAAAAAATAGTATTTTAATTCTTTGAAATAAAAAAAGGTGATTTAAGAAAGGATTGTATCATCATAATTCACAATATGTTATGCAAAGAAGCATTTATTGTTCTAATTTTTTGAAAGGAGATATTGTATGAACATCTTAGTCATAGGCGCACATCCGGATGACTGCGAACTCAAAGCGGGGGGAACAGCAGTTAAATATGTGGAAAGAAAGCATAAGGTTAAATTTATTTCGGTAACCAACGGAGATGCCGGACATCACGAAATCGGCGGCGGTATGCTTGCAAAAAAACGACGTAAGGAATCGGAAAAAGCTGCGAAAATACTTGGGATAGAAACCGAGGTCCTTGATAATCATGACGCTGTACTTATGCCGACTGTGGATGTAAGATTGCAGTTGATAAGAAAAATCAGGGAATGGAATGCCGACATAGTAATAACACACCGTCCCAACGACTATCATCCCGACCACCGTTATACCGGCGTACTTGTCCAGGATACTGCTTACATGGTAATTGTGCCGAATGTGTGTTCAGATACACCGCCACTGACAAAAAACCCGGTATACATGTATTTGCAGGACAGGTTCAAAAGCCCCGAACCTTTCAGGCCGGATGTTATTGTGCCCATCGACGATGTTTTTGAGCAGAAAGTATGCGCCCTCCATGCCATTGAGTCGCAGTTCTACGAGTGGCTGCCCTGGACAGAGGGGAAACTCGATGAGGTCCCCGAATCATATGCCGACAGGAGAGCATGGATCGGAAAAAATATGCGGGCAAGATTCCGCAACGGCTTCATGGAAGAGACAAAAGCCATGTATGGCCGTGCCAGAGCGCAGTCATTCGAGCTTGCCGAGGCATTCCAGGTGTGCGAGTATGGAAAGCAGCCGTCGAGGAAAGAACTGCGGGAGTTTTTCCCGTTTTTGCCGGCATTTGAGTCCTGACAGGTGATTCAACGTACAGGGCTTTCCGTGAAACTGTTCAAATATGAAAAGTAGCGGTGAATAACCTGAAAAAAATCATTTTGACGCTCAGTTCTTTACCGATATATTTATTATTGTGTTAAACATATTGAAACGGGAGAAAAATAATGAAATGGCGTGTCATTCTCGAACATGATTCCAAAACAGGGGACTTGGCTGTCTGGTGCCCTGAACTTCCCGGCTGTACATCTGCCGGTAAAACCGAAGAAGATGCTCTGAATAATATTCGTGAGGCAATCGAGTTATATCTGGAGCCATCGCCTCTTCAATTGAAAGAAGGTGTACTTGCTCGTGAGGTTACCGTCGAATGAGCCCCCGCATCCGACGAATGACAGCTCGAGAAATAGAAGCTCTACTTCAACGTTATGGTTTTCAAATGGTCTCACAAAAAGGTAGCCATCAAAAATGGCGGCACCCGGAAACCGGCCTGCAAGTTATAGTCCCAAAACATCAGGGACGACAATTGCCCCTTGGAACACTGCGAAATATCCTTGCAAACTCCGAAATCCCAGAATCTGAATGGAAGGAATAGAATGACTTAAAAATGGATTGACTGTCTTCTGACTGCTTAAACCTTTATAAGTTACTATTCTTTCTTTCTAATCAGGGTCCAAAACTATAAAAGTATAGTATGTATATTAGTTTTTAAAAAATCATAAAAAATGAAGGAGCAAAAGGTATATTTACACGATCATAAATAAATTGAAATATCTACTTTATTCATCATATTCTACGTTTTCTCCAGCCCCCTCCGAATTATCTCCACCGCCTCTCGAGGAGAGGAAGTATATTCAAGCAGGTGTAAATGGGATGAGAATGACAGCTCATCCTGAAGTTCTTCCGTGAGAAAATCAATAATCTTTTTCCACTGTCCGCCGAAAAGGACAATCGGCCTTGGCGGGATACTCCTGTTTTTTTCGAGTTCCCATGAGAAGAAAAACTCGCCGAGTGTGCCGGAACCGCCGCGCAGTATGACATAACTGTCTGATATTTCAATTAGTTTCAGGAGACGATCGGCATAGGTAGGGACTTTTATGTCTTCATCAACAAAAGGATTTGCTGTGATTCTTTTTGCGTCGAAGAAAGCTGTCGTTACCCCGATGGTGGAACCGCCGGCTTCTTTTGCACCTCTGGAAGCTGCCTCCATGACGCCACGGTATCCGCCCGTGACGACAGTCCATCCGGCATCGGTGAGTGCATGCCCGAGCAGTCTTGCTTCTTCATAGTATTCGGTTCCCGGCAGTGGCTGCGAGGAACCGAAAACAGCTATCTTGATGGTGTTCTTCATTGAAATAAATCCTTCCATAGAGGTTTTGAAAGTAATTCATAGTGTCAGGAAATTAGTTATAATAGTAACGGCTCTGTCAGGTATGTTTTTTCAGATTAATTTCTTGACCTTAATAAACAATAATTCGTAAATTACACATTCGCTACTCTTCATCAAAAGAAATAATTGAACTATCCGGTTCGTTTTACTTTTATAAAGGCATTGCGTGGAATATCCTACCGTTCATCTCGTTAAATTCACCCGGGATGCGGAGCAGCTTGTATGTGCAGCGGCAAAGCTCTGCTATGCATCTGATTCTCATACCGTATTCGAACATACTTCCGGGGATGTGGAAACGTTTCTCAGCCGTATCCGACGCATGGGGCATTTAAGTCCGTTCGAGCATGCTTCGTACTCGTTTTTGCTCGAGGGAGTGTCCCGTGCGCTTACCCACCAGCTTGTCAGGCACAGAATTGCATCATACTCGCAGAGAAGCCAGCGGTATGTTTCTCATGACACGTTTGACTATATTATCCCGCCGAGCCTTAAAGGCAAAGCGGTTGAGACCGATGACGGGGAAATGGATGCGGAAGTGTATTTCAGGGATTTTATGGAACACGCCGCAGAAGTATACCGTAAACTGCAGCAGGTTCTTGGCGGTGAGACCGAATCCGCCAACCAGGATGCCCGATATGTGCTCCCGAATGCCACCGAAACAAAGATCATGGTTTCCATGAATGCCCGCGAACTCTTCCATTTTTTCAGCGAACGTCTCTGCAACCGTGCCCAGTGGGAGATCAGGAGAACAGCCGATGAAATGCTCAGACTTGTACGTGAGGTAAATCCTGTCATGTTCAAGGGTATCGGGCCGAAGTGTGTTCAGATAGGGAGATGCCCGGAGGGTAAAATGACCTGCGGGCGCTTTGAGGAGATGAAGGAGAAGTATGTATAAGAGGGCGGTGAAAAAGTCTTTTCACGCGCACCCTGAAATGAACTATATATCGGTTGTTGCTGTCATCAGCCTTGTCGACCCGACAAGCCAGTCTCGTCGATCAGACAGGAGGGCTTGTACATCAACGCTTCGCGCTGACCCTTGACAGCTTATTATCCCGAAGGTATGAGTTTATCAGCACACGTATAAGGTTTATGGTAGAAGAAAGGAAATTTTTATGTTCACGGTAATCGCAGAACGTATCAACATGACACGAAAATCCATACGAACGAAAGTCTGGGAACGCGATGAACGTTTCATACGAGACGAGGTTGCAAGACAGGCACAGGCGGGGGCTACCCACATTGATATTAACGCAGGCGGAGATCCGTCAAAAGAAGTTGAAGATATGGTCTGGCTGACCAACGTTATATCTGATGAGGTTGACCTTCCGTTATCGTTTGACTCGGCCAATCCCGAAGCTATCCATGCCGGTCTCGAACTCTGCAATCGCAGCGGCACCATAATTAATTCCATCACCATGGAAAAAGAGCGTGTGAAAGGAATTATTCCTCTGGCGAAACAATACCAAACGGGAATAATCTGTCTTACCATGAATGATGATGGGATGCCGGAAGACTACGAGGGCAGAGTAAAAATTACTGACGACATTGTCGCCTTATTCAATGAACATGATATTGCTCTTGAAAAGGCGTATTTTGACCATCTTGTTCGTCCGGCATCGACAAATCCCGGGCAGGCGAAGTTCATTCTTGACGCTATAAACTATACTAAAACCACGTATCCGGAAGCACATATTGCTTTGGGGCTTTCCAATATTTCATTCGGTATTCCGAAGCGAAACAATTTTAACAAGGTTTTTCTTGCAATGCTTGTTGCGGCGGGCTGCGATGGAGCAATAATCGATCCGACCGAAACCGATATAATGCTTACCCTGTGTTCTGCACGGGCTGTTCTCGGCCTCGATGAATACTGCATGGGATATATCACGAAAATGCGTGAGGAGGGGCTGGCGTAATACAGAGGTTTGTTACAAAAGTGTTTTTTGCCACGGAGGGAACCAGAGAAACACGGATAATATTTTTTGTAAGTAGTTCAAAAATTGACAAAAATGAATTTTTGGAAATAAACAACATATTGTTAAAATAAACTTTTAATATACAATATATTGTAAAGTAAAAAATATTGTAATTTTTTCCTTGTTTTAACCGATAAATACTATATATTAACAAGTAAACCTATAAGTTGACATTATGAAAATAATTTTTGGACTTTCACCAATTCCAGGTGTTGAAGATAAACCAGGAAATAAATATAAAATTAGAGCATTAGAAATAATTAAGCTTGAAAATGGTGTTAAAGTAAGAAATGACATTCCTGCGTTAGAATTTATAAATTCATTAGAAAAAAAAGATTATCGTAAAATTATAGCAGCAATGAACCTTGTTGCATTGAAGGGAGAAAAGTGCCCGTCTACTCGTTTCGAGAAAGATGCTGATGGTAGGGAAGTTTATGAAATTAAGACTCCTTCAGGATTACGCCTTTATTGTTTTCCAGACAAAGATGATACTATGTTAATTTGTGTTAACAACCAAAAAAAATCAACAGGCGGCAAAAAGGTTCAAAATAGGAAATTTACTACATGCTTTAATAAGAAAAAAGAATATTTCAAACAAGAATACGGCATAATAATAAATAGTTAAAAGGAATAAAAAATGCCTAATTATAATTCATTACCTAATGAAAAAAAAGAATCAATAGAAAAATCGCGACCAACCGGAAAAGTTTTAACAGAATTAGAAAAAAAAGCTAAAGCATTAGAATCAGATCCTACATATTATGCTGAATATCTAAAAGCAGAATTTGCTGATGAAGTTTATAATGCTATGGAAAAAGAAGGATTAAATAAAAAAGCTTTAGCTGAGAAGCTTGGTTTTTCCCGGCAATATGTGGGGCGCGTATTAAATGAAAATGCAAATTTTACAATTGAAACAATGGCGGCATTTTCCCGTGCACTCAATAAAAAATTGAGAATTAATATGGTCAGCAAAAATGAAGAATTGGAAAACACAGAGTTAGATTATGAAATCAATTTTGAAACTGTTTATCTAACAGTAACAAATTTTGTTAAAGATGAATATACCGAGGAATATTCAGAAACTTTATTACATAAAGATGAAATTAAAAAAATGGGTCATTTGGCGGGTTAAATTAAGAATAAGGATAAAGTCTTGAATAAGGATATTTTAAAACTGATAAATTTTCATTTGAATAGAATTAAAGTTGACTATATAAAAGCCGAAGAAAAAGATGGTGTATATGATTCCAAAATTGGTTATGAAGTTGGCCAAAATAAAGAGAATAAGAGTCTTTTTCGGTTAAAATTTGAAGTTAATTTAAAGCCGAAAAATGTTAACAAAAGTGGCTATATCATTGAATCGGAAATAATGGGTTATTTTGCATTTCCCAAAAGCTTTAATGAAGAAGATATGCAAATGGTTGTTAGATATAATGGTTGTACTATTCTTTATGGAATATTACGAGGAGAAATTGCAAATTTTACCGGTTCTTTTCCTGATGGTAAATTCATTCTTCCTACAGTGAATATGGACGAAGTTGTAAGGAGCATAATTGAAAAAGAAATTAAAATAGGTTTAAAATCTTCCAAGGAAAAATCAGCTCAAAACAAAAGTGCTTCAAAAAGAGTAAAAAAAGTATCTACTGTTATAAATAATAAATAACTAATTATTTATAGCTTTATTTTTAATAATCCCGTCTTCTTCAAAAGCAAATAATCCCACTGCCGATAAGTATAAATATCAAATTATATCATCTATATATGCATAAAAACCAATAATATAATAGCTTTTGTAGTTATAGCGGTGTATTTTTTAAGGGTTCATAAAAAACTTTCAATCAATACCGTGATTATTCTTCGTATGCCTCTTTTATAATTCTTACAGATTTATTCAGTGTTTGAATCAAGATTATCAGGCTTAAACATACTATCATACATCGTCTATTTCATTCTTTGGGAGCGGTAAAAAGTCTTTTCACATGCCCTGTATGAAATATATGACTGTTGTGCTGTAAAGGGCAAGACAAGTCGGCCATACATAAAACATATTGTTTCTATAAGGGGAGAAAAACAGAATAGTAGTATATGGATGCTCTTTATGTCGTTAACATTCTAAACAGTACACTATTTTATAATAACAATACTATAGTGCCCGGCTTAAACCAGCGACACAAAGGTTCTGTTACCTTTTGTACAAAAATTTATTTTATCCTCACGGGCAAGCCAGCCTAACGCTTGGTAAATATTTGCTGATTTCTCATTGAGCATTTTTGGAAGCTGTGAAATGGTTACTTCTTCTCTGGTATTCAGTGTTTGCCAGATTTTTCCTGCGGTAGTTCCGATTGATTGTTTCATTATTTTTTCCTTTCCTATGTTTCATTCAGTTTTTTTGCAATTCTAATGGTACCAGTTTTGTTTGTTCTTCGTAAAGAGCATCCGTATAATTCAAGTTACTATCCTTTTATTCTTTTTTATAAAAACTCCCGCTTTTATACAATTCTTTGTTCCAATTCATACATGAACAATTCATATTTTTTTAAAGACATCTTCAGCAATCTTAATAATTTCCCGGGATGAAAGAATTTTATCGATATCCAGAAGGGTTATTACCTTACCATTTGATTTTGTTTTACCGATAATGAACTCAGGATTAATCCCGGCACAGGATTCAGGAATTTCCTCAGAATTACCCTCAAAAACAGATATTACCTCCAGAATGGAATCTACAATACAACCTATCCTGAGTTTTTTATTACCTGTAGAAATCTTAACCACGATGATACCGGTTGTATGAGTATATGTTGTTTCAGGGAGGTTTAAGTGTAACCTGAGGTCAATTAAGAGTGTTTTCTTGCCATTAAGCCGAATATACCCCTTCACATAATCCGGAGCAAAAGAAAGTCGATGGATTTCCACATTTCCATAGATTTCTTCTTTTACTTTGAGGATTTTCAGGCCATATTCTTCTTCAAAAAGCTGAAATGTTACATACTTTCCGGCAGTTTTTTTAAAAGAAACACCTGGTTTGCGCATCTGATTTTCTGTTAACGTAATAATGAACGCACACTTTCTTTTGGTATGGTGATAAAAATGGTAACACGGTTTCCTTTATCATTGAATTCGACCCTATCCGAAAACGCATGGATCAGTAAATATCCGCATGGATTATGATTTTTCGGATCTAAGTATTGTCTCGTATCAATGTTTTTATGGCTAAAACCATCACCATTATCTTCCACCATAATTTTAACCTGCATTTTATCCTGAAGTTGTATACAGCATGTTACTATTTGATGAGATTCATTTTTATTCCCATGCTGTATAGCATTTTTAAGAAGCTCGCGCAGCACCATTGTGAGTACAGGCGATTCGGTTACATCATGTTTCAACAAAAAAAGGTTTGTCTTTCTGAGAATACCTTCAATCATTTGCATTTCTGAAGAAACCCGAAACGTAATAGTCGAAGAATTTTCTTCTATTTGAAACATTTTGAATCCCTCATAGTGGTAACAATGTTTATCTTTCCGCACAATCAATAATGAAATATTCCTTATAAAGAGCGATAATTTTCATACATGTTAAAAATGAGGTTACTAAAATAACAGGAAACAAGGAAAATATCTTTGTAGATTATTGAGGATATTATGTGGATATAATATCCTCAATCATTATTCGTTGTGGACTAAAGATCGGAGATATGATTGGAGGTTGGTTTTTTCGCTTTTTAAACCGAGTTTCTCTCGAATATGCCTTCTGTGTGAAAACACCGTTGTTTCAGAGATACTCAGTATATCAGCAATATCTTTTGAGGATTTATTTTCCTTTATGAGGTTGGCAATCTGTATTTCAGTTGGCGTAAGCTTTGTAAAATCTTTTGACAGTTGAGATGCAAAAGGTTTGGTGATTTCAGAAAGATTTGTTTCAATGATAGTTACGTATGTTTTCTGTCGTTCGTCTGATGCAGCCATTCTAATTTTTTCAAGATACGGTACAACGAGTGTTTCTAAATTTATTACCATATTTTTTTCCAGTATATTTTTTTCTTTATTTTGATGTTTTAAAAGAACTTTCAGTGCTATATTCGACTCTTCAAGATTCTTTGTTTTGATTTCAAGTTCTTTTTGTGTACGTTTTAGTTTCTCGTCCGCTTTTTTGTGTTCTGTAATGTCGGTTATTATTCCAAGAATGGCGGTTTTTCCGTAATATTTTATCAATTTTGTGGCGCCAATTACCTCGATTCTTTTCCCTTCTCTGGAAATTAATGTATATTCATAGGGAGCGACTTCTTCACCATTCATATGCCGGCGGAAATTATTCTTCACCAAGTTTCCGGATTCCGGCGCTATCAAAGTAAAAAAATCGAAATCGGGAGAGTAAAGCTCATCGTTTGTGTAACCGAGCAGCTTTCCGCATATCTTATTAGCGTACACAACTCTGCCCATTCTGTTAACATATATCATGTTTGGTGACTGTTCTGACAGGTTTCTGAACATTTCTTCGTTTTCTTCCAGCGCTTGCTCCATTTTTTTCCGCTTGGTAATGTCTCGTAATATACCTGTTATTCCGGTAATGTTACCGGATACATCACGCTGGATTTTTCCATTTTCCTCAAGCCAGTGAATAATCTCCTTTTTATCCATGATTCGAAACTCAGTAAGAAATTCTTCACCGGTTGTAATCGATTTTTGGAAATCAAGAGTCATTCTTCTCCTGTCCTCCGGAAGAATGAAATCTTGAAAATTTTGACAAATGATTTCTTCGGGCTTGAAACCATAATATGCAATTTGTGGACCGATATAATTTAAAATACCTTCAGTATTTAAAGAAAAAACAATGTCGTTGGTGTTTTCTGTCAGTGTGCGATACTTATCTTCACTCATTTTAAGAGCTTCTATCGCACGTTTTCGTTCAATAACCATTCCTAATCGTTCAACAACAGCATCTATTAAATGATGCTCTTCTTTCAAAAACGGATCTTCATTTGATACAGGTTTTTCATTGAGATAGCAGGCTTCTAATAGTCCTGCCGGTTTACCTTTTACTTTAATAGCGGCCGACAGCTTCCACCTGGTCTCCAGGAAATTATCAGTTTTAAATTCCTTATCCTCAAAAACTAATCGTGCAGACATACTATCAGGGTACTGGAAGGAAGAAAGTATCAAGTGTATGGTTTCCTGAAATATTTTTTCCAATGTAATAGGACGCTGCTCTAACAATTTTGAAAGCTTATAGAGACAATTAAGTTCTTTTACACGCTTTTCAAGGTCATACAAATGCTTTTCCTTTTCTTCTTCAATTTTTTTAAGCTCGGTGATATCCTTTACAGCACCTAAAATCCGTACGACTCGCTGCTCCTCTTCGTCCCACACCGGATATAAACGATCGCATAACCAGCGAATAGTGCCCTGTTTCGTGAAAAACCGATACTGACTCTCTACAGGTTGATTGGCAAGCACAGCTTGTGTATTTTTACGTATTATTTCCACTTCATCAGGATGAATATTTTCTAACCATTTCTCAAGGTTATGTATTTCAGATTGCGAATAACCGGTAATACTCTGGAATGATCCTGATTCCCATTCAGTGTTTATCTGTCCATCGGGCTCAATTTTTAAAGAATAATAATAATCGGAAGTAATATTTGAGAGAATGAGATGCCTTTCTTCGCTTTCTCGAAGCGCAAGCTCTGCTTTCTTGCTATCGGTGATGTCTATTCCTTGTAGTATCCGTACATCACCAGCATTCTCATCGTGAAGGGGAGTATACACCGAAAACGCTACATGCCGGTGTGTACTATCTTTCCTCGTTATGATAAATTCATCTCGGTGTGCCTCAGTTCGTTTTTGATGCAATGATTTTTCCATGAATATCATAAAACTATTACGGTGTTCTTCATCCGGATAGAGTTTAAGCAGCCACTCTTCAGCGAAAGAGACTTCTTCCCGTGAGTATCCTGTTAGTTCAGCCATGGCCTGGTTATATTCAATGTATTCCCCTTTTTTATTTACTATGATAGTAGGAATTGAACTCTGGGAATGGAGACTCCGGAGGCTTTCATATATGATATCTTTTTGTTTTCCCTTTAATTTTTTTATTTCTTTTTCAAGGTCTTTATAAGAAAGCGTTTTCATTTTTTTATTTCCGGTAGTTATCGTGTATTCTTTCTACGTTTTATGTCTGGCTGGCTTGTCTTGCTGCCCTCCGTCCGGTCGACGAGACAGGCATGTAGGGTCGAATAGACCGATGACGGCAACACAGTCACATAGTGCAAGCCGAGGCGCGTGAAAAGACTTTTTTATCGCCCTCTTAAAAGTAATTGCTAAAATAAAAATATTGGGATATTGTGAATTTGTCAAACTATTTATTGTTGTTTGCAGGGAATGGATTTCCGTATGATTGTTGCGGCGGGCTGCGATGGCGCAATAATCGATACGACCGAAAACTATATGATGCTGACCCTGTGTTCTGCACGGGCTGTTCTCGGCCTCGATGAATACTGCATGGGATATATCACGAAAATGCGTGAAGAGGGGCAGGCGTAATACAGCAGATATAATGATTTAAAATTGTGAAATAGGTGATGTAAGAATAATATTTTAATAAATAAATTATATAAAAATACACCCTGATAAAAAAATATGTGTATTAATCGATTAGTGGACAATTAAATCAGTTTGGTAAGAAAATATATATACTAGTAATCAAAAATTGAAAGAGTATGGTTGTTTTTCTTAACTAGTTCACATATTGAAAAATTATTCTAATGCATCAAGTTCAATATTAACATTAATAGAAATATATTTTCTATATTCTTGCCTTCTGCTTTTTCCACCTTTTCTTTTACGATCCCTTGGAGGTTCACTTAATATATCTTCACCATCATATAATTCTCGTATTTCTACATGAGAATAATTTTCGTATTCTTTTTCATCAATCGGATCGTGTACTGGGGTTGCAATATTTTTATATCTTGATGATTCTACTGTAAAAGAATAACATCCATCTGTATTTTCGCCATTAGGGCGTAAACGTACATCTTCAGGATTTGAAAATCTTCCCCAATTACATGAAATATCCGGAAATCTAATTGTTTTG
This sequence comes from Candidatus Latescibacter anaerobius SCGC AAA252-E07, assembly GCA_000403035.1. Classification (GTDB taxonomy): domain Bacteria; phylum Latescibacterota; class Latescibacteria; order Latescibacterales; family Latescibacteraceae; genus Latescibacter; species Latescibacter anaerobius. The sequence continues at coordinate 11,382 of AQSL01000120.1, forward strand.
AAATTAATTTTGTTATCTATAAAGAGATCATCTATCACAAAACCACGATACAATTTATCTTGTGGTAAAAAATCTGCTGGGGTAAGACGGTTTTTACCATTTATTAATAAATATTTTGGATAGTTTTTATTCATAAAAAAAACGAATTATTGAATCAAAATAAATCTGTTCTATATCTTGTGATGCTATTATTTTATGGATGTTATTATCAGTTACAATAGCTGCTACGTCTAAATCATTATATATTTCTATTTCCAAAGTTCTATTGTTTCTTGTATTAAGATAAAGTACGTATATTCCTTCTTCTATTGATGCATCTATCGTTTTTGGGATGATTTTATGTTTGTCATATATAGATAAACATATTTCTTTAGCGTTATTCATGCAAAATATATTTGGTGGTTTAATTCCTTCAATTTCCCATCTTTTTCTTAAAGTTATTTGATCAATCATGTTCTCTTTTATGTGAGTATGTACAGGATTTTCATACGCAAAAACAGGTTTTACAATTGACCAGTTTTTATTTGTTGAAATATTAGCTTTAATAACAGTTCTTGTTGGAAATGGATTCTTTAATTCTTCTAAATCATCAAAAACATCTTTTTTCTTCTCAGTATCGTTTTCAATACTAATATTATCACTAAAATATTGTACATTGGAAAGATAAAAAGGAGATGTATCTGTATCAGCATTGATTAAAGCAGTATTCATTAGTTGTTGCCCTTAATAAGTAAAGAATATTTTTTTTTACTATCTTCATAATTAATTAAAAATTCTTCAATAGCTTTTTTTGTTTTTTGTAGATTATCTATTTGATAATGATAATTGAATAAAATTCCTTTTTCTGCATTTGTATTTGTTAAGTATAAGTTTAAAATATGGTTTTGAAAAGCAAATGTATACTTGTTTTGTTGTTCAATTTGTTCATCAAAAGTTAAACTCTTAAATAATTCTATGTTTTTATCAAATTCAAAAAATTTATTAATCAAAGAAAAATTTTCAGTCTCCAACTTGTAATTAAAATTATGTCCTACAGCAATAATTGGTGTATGTGGCAACTTATCATAAATTGAAGAACTTATGCTATAAATAAAATTTAATTGTTTTTTATAATTCTTTTTTGTTATAAATGCCAACCTTTCGTTACTAGACTCAATGGTAACATCATTAAAAGTATATCGAAAAATCGGAGCAGGTGTTATTGTTAATTCAGTTTTTATTGCAGATGGTATTTTATTTTTTATTTTTAAAAGATTTGGAAATTGTTCAGTTAACCAAAATGGATTAATAATAGACGTATTCCATGACCCAAGAATAATAATATTACAAAAATCAAACATTTTTTTCTCATTAATTATAGGAAACAAAGGTTTTGTTCTTTTCAAATAATAATAAATTATTGTCGTTTTGCAAAATAAATAATATTTTTAAATAAGATTTTTATATTTAAACGTTACAGTTGTTTATATTGTTTCATAAATTTTCTAACAATAAATTTTCATAATTCAAAATTCCCTACAGATCACCGTACGTATCGTACACTTCGTCTATTGGCATACCGTTTCGGATTGCTTCACGTTCGGCGTTTTCATAATCGAGGATTGCCTCGGCACGGAGCAGCACCTCGTCAACATACTCTTTCGGGATAATCTGGAGACCGTCATCATCTCCGAAAATAAAATCGCCGGGATTCACCACCACATAATGGGTAAGATGCCCTCGTATGTGAATCGGCACATTAACATCCATAACGCGCCAGCCGCCGTAAGCATTGGGTGTTGTGCCGCGTGCGAAGTAGGGGAAGTCGCCGAGCTTGAAAATGTACCGGGTGTCACGGGTCATGCCGGAATTCACAACACCGACACATCCCTTTGACCGTGCGAGGTTACAGCTCATCTCGCCGAACTGCGCCGCCTGAATATCGCCCCCGGTGTCGAAAACAAGAACGCACCCGGAGAAAATACTCTGCATCATGCGCTTTTGCGGCGAGCTCTCCTTTTGCCACCTGAGGAAACGGGCATCCTTTTCCTCCTCGGTCATGTGTGTTTCCGGAGCGACCGAATGCCATTTGACCGGGAGACACCTGCCGGCGATGATATCGTGCTCACGGAGCGGCTTGATGTTGTGATCAAGTATTGTATCGACAATTCCGGTCAACCAGAGCGCATCATTGAGACAGCCGCCGTACAGTTTTTTATACCGTTTCACACGTTCCAGGTCGTCGATATCGAGCGTGCGGATAACTTTCGGTGCTTCGGGTATCAGGTAGGGGTAATCTTCCCCGGTGACATCTGTATCGATAAAAGCCGGTTTCGGTCTGTCAATCGCCATCGTTGTAATCCCTCGTGTTATAGTTTAATATGTTAAGATGAATGGATCGGATATCGTTTCAAAAAGCGTGGTGAAAACACCCATAGTATCTGAACATGCTGTCAAGGGTCAAGCGTGAAACGCTGATGTATGCGCTCTTCCGTCTGGTCGACGAGAGCGACTTATCGGGTCCAATAGAACGATCCGTCCGGTCGACGAGACAGGTGCCAGCAACGGAATAATATATTTCATATACGTGCGCGTGAAAAATGATTTTTCGCCGCCCTCTTAAATATCAAAGTTTAAACTTGAATTATCGCCTATGGCAAGTTTGCGTGACCGCTCAATAACTTCCGAATTATCGCCGATTAATGAACCTGACAGGCACACATTCGTAATTGTTGCGCCGCTGCCGATAATGCTGTCCGATATAATCGATGTTACAATATGTGCATTGTCTCCAACGGAGACATCGGGGCCAATAATTGCATTTGAAATGGTGGCGTTATCAGGTATAAAAACGGGAGGGATTATGACCGATCCCTCTAAACTTGTACAGTTTCCGTCTTTTTTCAGCATATAGCTGTTTGTTGCGAGCAGTGTTTCCAGCGTACCCGCATCGAACCATCCGTCAATCGTGTACGGTTTCAGCTTGCATCCCCGTTCCACCATGAGTTGGAAAGCGTCGGTAATCTGATATTCACCTTTGGTTTTTTTATCCCCGGCAATAATTTCTTTGAGACTATCGAATAGGGCATTTGAATCTTTGATGTAGTTGAGACCCACGATTGCAAGGTTTGATTCCGGTAAGGATGGTTTTTCAACGAATCTGGAGATAATGCCGTTTTCAATATTGACAACACCGAACCTGCGGGGATCGTCCACTTCCTTGACTGCAATAACACCATCGAGAGCGGGATCGATAATTTCGGACAGATCCCCTTCGATTATAGTATCGCCGTAAATGATAATGAGTTCGCTGTCACGGGCAATTTTTTCGGTAAGACTGACCGCATGACCGAGCCCGAGACAGTTTTTCTGGATAACCGTTTCCACAATCACATCAGGATAGCTCTCTTTTACGAAAAGAGGGATTTTGCCGCCCTCATTGCTGATGATAAGCACAAGCTCTCTGCATCCCATACTGAGCAGACTTTCAATTATGTGGGCAATAATCGGTTTTGACCCGACACGCAGAAGAGCTTTTGGTTTCGAGTGAGTGAGCGGTCTGAGTCTTGTTCCGGATCCCGCTACCGGAATGATTGCTTTCATTTGAAATCACCTTTCTGGGGTTTCATATTAGAAGAATGATATCACGTTTCACTGCTGACCGTGTTGTTTTCTTTTCTCACACCATCTTCGGGCCCTGGAAAAAGTATACGGCTGATACCGAAATCCTCAAATGCCTGTATCATATTTTCCGGCTCGGGGTTCAGGGCAATAATGGTGCCGCCTTTTCCGGCGCCTGCAAGTTTGGCTGCAAGCGCTCCGGAATCGAGGGCAACCCGGATTATTTTTTCGTTTATCCCGGAAGATGAACCGAACGAACGCACGATTTCGTGGTTTTCAGTCATTGCCTCGCCGAGAAGCTCCCAGTCGCCGGAAAGCAATGCCTTCTTTGACATCCTGGCAATATATGCCAAACGTAGAACGCCGTTGAGCACAATTTTGTCGCTTTCAATCCAGCGGTCGCGGATTGGTTTATGTACGGAGCCGGATACCCTCTTAATACCGGTATGAGCAAGTATTATAGGTACTGGAGGTGCTGTGTCGGCCAAATCTTCAACAGTGCCGAGCGGTTCACGGTTAAGCGACAAATAATTCTGCTTGTCGCGAAAATCGAGAAGATTGAGTGAACCGAAAGTACACATATAGGCATCCTGATAACCGCAGACGATTTTGAGAAAATAGAGCTCGATATGACGAACAGTTTCCGCAAGCAAATAGAAATTTTTTCTGCTGTTTCCGTCCCAGAAGGATGTTTCATCCCGTGTATGTCCGCTTCGTGCCATCCACTCGAGCAGGCCGGCAACGAGTGCAGTCATAATAGCGGTTGAACCGGAAAGGCCCGCGCTTATCGGAATGGTGGAAGTTATACTAATTTTTATACGGGCATCCTTCAGGTCAAAATATTCGATTGCTGCGAGTACGGCATCAAACATGCCGCCGTCCTGGACAAGATCCTCCGGTTTGAGAATTGTGCGTGATGTATGTTCAACAACAATTTCGAGACCATCATGATCCTCGACAGAAACAAATGCCCGTTCCCGGGTGGAACAGGAAATGACCGAACCTCCGTACATATCCGAAGGATTTCCCACAATTCCACACCGTCCGGGAGCAGAATATGTAATTTTTAAATCTGACAGAGCTTACACCTCATGGAGTTTGGTGCGCATATATTGACGGACCATGTAACCGTATTCGAGATCCTCAAGCGCAAAATCCAGAAAAGCTTTGAAATACGACTCAAAACTTCCGATATCATAACGGTGCTCGTCTTTTCGCAGTTTGATGCCGATAACCTTCTTGCCCATTTTAATAAGGGTATTCATGGCATCGGTTATTTCGAGCTCGCCCTTTTTTCCGGCAGGGGTGCGTTTTAAGGCCTCAAAGATAACCGGATCAAAAACATACCTGGCGGCAACAGCCAGTTTCGATGGGGATTCGGAAGGCAATGGTTTTTCAACGAGCTCTTCAATTTCAAAAACGGCGCCTGAACGGTTTTTCGGCCTGGCTATTCCATATTTACGCACATCATCTTCGAGTACTTCCATAACTGCCACAGTTGCGCTTGCTTTCTCTCTCTGGTGAACCTCCATCATACGGTTAAGCAGACTCGAATGGCTGCCGCCCCGAATCACGGAATCACCGAGAGCAACCGCAAAAGTGTCTGAACCGGCGAACTTCTCCGCATAGGATATTGCATCACCAAGGCCGTTCTGGTTTGTCTGCCGTATGTAAAAAAATGAAAGGTTCGCTTCAAGCTCCGAGTCGAACGTGGTATTGCCAACCTCTGGACAATAATCAAAATGATCTTCAATAGAGCGCTTTTTACGCCCGGTTACAAAAAGAATATTGTTGAGTCCCGCTTCGGCAAGTTCCTCGACTACATATTGTACAATCGGTTTACGGCCGATGGGAAGCATTTCCTTCGGCTGGCTTTTTGTTGCGGGCAATAACCGTGTTCCAAGTCCTGCAACCGGTATAACTGCTTTTGTGATTGCCATACTGCACCTTTCGTTAATATGAACTTTTTGATATATTTAAAATACCATTTATATCCCCGGAATGTCAAATATAAATATGGATATGATTTTTATTACATTGTGTAAAACAGTTGACTTTGCCTTGAAAATAATGAATTATTCATTTTACGTACGAACGGCACATAGCTTGATTTCTGATTTTAGCACGCAATCCTGTATAACAATTATTAAACAATTATCTTAATAAGGAGGGCTCAATGCTTACTACAAGCCGACGAGATATGTTTCGCACCGGCGCCGTTCTGGGTGCCGGAATTGTATCCGGAACATTTTTGAGATCACAAGCATCCGCGGAAACTCCCGGAGACGAATATACATGCTCATGGGAAAAAGAGTATACCTTCGGCCACACAATTCTCTTCATGGATGAGTATCACCGGGGAATCATGGAAATTCTCGGCCGCCTGAGCGGCGAGATCGGGCATGTCGGGGAATTGACATCACGTGCGGCACAGGTCATACAAAACGGCGGAACGGTATGGACATCGATGAGCATCGGACATATGCCTTCGTCTGAGCAGAAAGAAGACCGCCGTGGCAGCCCCGGTATCATGAAAGACAGCATTGACTTCGATGCCATGAAAAAAGGCGATATGGTTTTTACAAATCACTGCACACAAGCTGTCAAAGCCGCACGAGACCGGGGCGTATATGTGGTAAGTGTCACCGTTAACTATATTAACAACGAATTCAGGCCTGCCGGTTTCGCAAACCCCAATGAGGACGACCTCATGCTGGCGGATGTTTCCAATGAGATTCTCCACAGCCATGTGCCGTATTATCAGGGACTCGTTCATGCGCCGGAAATTCCTGAATTTACCCTGTGCCCATCGACAACGACAGGGCTTGGAACGCTTCACTGGATGCTGAATGCGGAGCTTGCGAATAAGCTGGCTGACAAAAAGGCGAAGGAAGTCGATAAGAGCGCCGAGTATCTTCGAATTCTGACAGAACGTGTCGAAAAAATAAAGGAATACCGATACCGGATAAGGGAAGTCGCAGTGACCATGGCACGGCGTATCAGGACAGGAGGACGGTGGTTTGCCAGGAGTATTGAACATCCGGGATTTGCAAGCGAACTGAGCGGTGTGGCATCGGGCCCGATGATCGTAAACTGGGGTGACTGGGATGCGACAAAAGAAACGAATGTGATGCTCATAGCGGCTATTTCGCCTGCTTATCCCGATGAGGTCAAACTTGCCATGGAAAAGCAGTTAGAGGGCGCTTATGTTATAGGAATCGGGCCGTGTTCCCTTGATGGCGTAACGCCTCCGGGGCGTCTTATCGATATTGCGGATGCCGGCTTCGACAACCTGTCGCCCGAATCAGGCGGAGTGATAAAGGTGAAGGGTCGAAAGGACACGATATGCCCGACTTCCGGTATTGTTGGGAATATCATTCAGCAGATGATATGCGCCCAGTGGACGGATGAAATGGTGCGCCGTGGTTCAATCCCTTATTACTGGATGGGCTTTTTCCAGAAAGGCGGCGGGGAATATGATGACGCTATCCGGCCGTTTTTCGTATTACAGGGATTTTAGGGGAGCCAGTGAAAAAGTTTTTTTCACGCGGCCCGGTTTGTAACATGTAAGTGTATTGCTGTCAAGGGCAAGTAAGGCAACGTTTTGCGCTGATCCTTGACAGCATGTTCCCATATAAAAAGTTGTTATCACCAGACTTTCAGAAAGCCCTTATTCATGGTTACGGTTGTCAAGAGCTGACTATGCCTGATATAATTCACATTGACATGGATTGTTTCTTTGCTGCTGTCGAAGTAAAAGACAATCCCGATCTTGCAGGTAAACCGGTTATTGTGGGAGCTCTTCCCGGCACACGGGGTGTCGTATCGGCCTGTTCCTATGAGGCGCGTGCATTCGGAGTGCATTCTGCCATGCCGATAAGCAGGGCGGTGAAATGCTGTCCTCACGGAATATTTGTCAAGCCGAACGGCCACAGATATGTGGAAGAATCCGAAGTTATAATGGCAATTTTTCGCGATTTCACCCCGTTCGTAGAGCCGTTAAGTCTCGATGAGGCGTTTCTCGATGTATCGGGCTCGCACCGCCTGTTTGGAACAAGCATCGAGATAGGCACTGCAATAAAAAACCGTATTAAGGAAGAAACAGGACTTATCGCTTCGGTCGGGATTGGTCCGACAAAGTTTGTCGCTAAAATCGCCTCTGACTTAGGCAAACCCGATGGTTTTATATGCGTCAATGATGATGAAGCACTCACTTTTCTCAGGCCTCTCGATGCCCGTAAAATCTGGGGTGTCGGAACATCGACCTGGAAGAAACTTGAAAAACTCAACCTCAAAACTATCGGCGATATTGCAGATTTTCCCGTAGAAACGCTCGAGCGTATGTTCGGCAAAACCGGCCGTCACCTCCACGACCTGTCGATGGGGAAAGATTCGCGGTCTGTCAATCCGGTGACCGAGAGGAAACAAGTGAGCAACGAGCATACTTTCGATACGGATACCGATACCATGGAAGAGGTTGAGAGAGTAATGCTCGGGCTTTCGGACAAGATTGCAGGGAGACTTCTCAAAAAGGGATTTACCGGAAGAACCGTAACGTTAAAACTACGTGACGAAACGTTTAAAACCATTACGCGCTCGAAGACATCAGACCGTCGAATATTTACCGGTGAGGACATATTCCGGGAAGCTCTGCTAATGCTTCGTGCCGAGGATCTGGGCGGCAGGAAAGTAAGACTGGTCGGCGTGTCCGTATCCGGTTTTCAAAACGGGGGCCAGACTTCGCTGTTTGATTCTGACGATGAGCGCAAAAATAAGGTTGAGCAAGTTCTTGCGGATATTCGTGGGAGATTCGGCAAAGATGCCATAACAAGGGCATCGCTGGTACAAAAGAATAAAAAAGCACAAAAGGATAAAAAAAATCAGAGCTGACGGCATCAGAACACCGCATATGACCCTGTGAATGGATAACACATTGATTTTTAAGAGGGCGGTGAAAATTTTTTTCACGCACCCTGTAATGAAATATATGTCGTTTGTTGCTGTCAAGGGCTTGTAAATCAACGCTTCGCGGTGACCCTTGACAGCTAAAATTTTAAACCGTATAGTGTTTCACAGGACTTTTAAACCGTATATGAATATTTTACTCGTTAATCCCTGGATAACCGATTTTGCGGCATACGATTTCTGGGTCAAGCCGCTCGGACTCCTGTATGTTGGCGCGTTTCTCAAACAGAGGGGACATGATATCCGCCTTATTGATTGCATGGACCGTTTCCAAAAAGGCGCTGAGAATCACCACAGAAGATACAACACCGGAAAATTTCACCGTGAGATCATCCGAAAACCCGAATGTCTCAATCATGTACCGAGGCATTTCTGTCGGTACGGGATACCCGTTAATGTGTTCAGGAAAAAACTGCTAAAAGACAGGAAACCGGATATTGTATTAGTTTCCTGTATCATGACCTACTGGTATCCCGGTGCATTTGAGGCGATTTCGATTATCCGTGAAATGATGCCGGGAGTCCCGGTAATACTGGGAGGCATATATGCGACACTGTGCGAGGAGCATGCACGGAATTATAGCGACAGCGATGTCGTTATAACCGGATCCTCGCCCTCTGCCATTCTTGAGGCGGTTGAATCTCAAGGCGGCAGTACGGGAGACGGGCAGCCGGTTTCAGAACGTTTCAGCGAGTGGCCGGAACCGGCATGGGAGACCTATGACACCTTGAAAACCGCAATGGCGCTTACCATACGGGGCTGTCCGATGAACTGCACGGTGTGCGCCTCAAACATCCTTTTTCACGGCTGCGAGCGCAGTGACCCGATACAATCCGCCCGGGCGATCCTCGATCTTGCAGAGAAGGGGGTCGAAGATATTTCGTTTTGCGATGATGCGCTTTTGATCGATACGGAAAACCATGCGGTACCGTTGTTCAAGGAGCTTGACGGGCGCAAAAATCCGGTGAGACTGCATTCCCCGAACGGCCTTCATGTCCGTGAAATAACGCCTGAGATCGCCCGTCTCATGAAACGTGCCGGTATGGTAACGGTGCGGCTGAGTCTCGAGACAGCATCGGCTGAACGGGCGAAGGATTTTTCGTCAAAGGTGACCCGTGATGATTTCAGAAGTGCGGTGGATGCGCTCCATAGCGCCGAGTATATGCCCGGTGATCTGGGGGCGTATATTCTTGCCGGGTTGCCCGGACAGAGCATGGAAGAGGTGCTCGATACGATTTCATTTGTGCTTGATACCGGTGTGAAAGTGCGGCCGGCATTATTCAGTCCCGTTCCCGGCACGGTGGAATTCAGACGTGCCGTTGAGGCGGGTATGTTACGTGAGGATGATGACCCGCTTTTACAAAATAATACGCTGAGAACGGTTGATTTCTGGGAACATGGGCAGGAAGGGTATCGGGAGTTTAAGAAGTGGTTATCGGAGGCGAATGAGGGGGTTGGCGAAAGGAAGGTAACTTTTTCTTAAGGAGGTGGAAAAATGGAAACATGTCCTATCTGTTTAATTGAACACGAGAAAGTAATAATAAGTTCTAAAAATGCTACAAAGCATGTAATTTGTCCAAGATGTGGGATTTTTGTTATTACTTATTCTGCTTTATCACAATTAGAAAATGGTGGTATAAATGAAAATCTCTGGAAATTAAGTTATTGGATAAAACGAGGACAAAAAAATGATAATCCTGTAGATATAAAGGGAGATATAAAATCAATCTTACAAGGAATTGTATTACCAAAACCCCATGAACAAGCTGAAAGATTAATACTGTATACTGGTAATAATATTGAATCACCTGAAGAAAGTATAGAACGTAATCCACATTTTATATCATCTATTATTGGTGCACATGATGCAAAAGGTGTTGTTTATATTGCAAAACATCTTATAGATGAAGGAGTTTTTCAAGAAGACCCGTTAACCATTAATTTTTCTGAAGGTTTAAAAATAAGTATTGATGACCATATATCTCTTGGATTAACAATAGAAGGTTGGGATAAATTCGATGAAATTTCTAAAAGGGGTATCGAAAGTAATAAAGTGTTTATGGCAATGAAATATAAAGACGAAACACTTAATAATTTTTATAATGATTATTTGAAACCTGCAGTTGAAAAGACAGGATTTGAACTTTTTCGACTTGATGAGGATAAAAAAGCAGGACTTATCGATGACAAAATGAGAGTTTATATAAGAAATTCAAGGTTTCTAATCGCTGATTTATCCCACCATAATCCCGGTGCTTACTGGGAAGCAGGTTATGCCGAAGGATTTGGGAAACCGGTAATATATCTATGTGAAAAAACAGTTTTTGATGATCCTGAAAGAAAACCTCATTTTGATACAAACCATCATCTTACTATTGTATGGGACAAAGAAAAATTAAGTAAAGCTGCCGAAGATTTAAAGGCGACAATACGTGCAACGCTTCCGGGTATAGCAAACATGACAGATGATTTGAAAAAATAGGTTTATCTGCTTATCGAGTTTAAACAGCATCCTTTATTTGCCCCCTTTCCGGGCTTACGCCCGACTTTCCCCCAAAGGGGGCAAGCAA
>AQSL01000121.1 GCA_000403035.1 Candidatus Latescibacter anaerobius SCGC AAA252-E07
GAAAAAAGGATGCTGTTTAAACTCGATAAGCAGAAAAATATATTTATTTTCCTGATTATATCACATAGTATTTATAAGAGTATAGAGAATTGAGAAACAATGTGATTTATAGTATAAAAGAATTATTTTTCACAAATCGAGTGAAATATAATTCACTTTATGAATGTATAAAAAATTTAAAAGTGTATTTCATTCGTACCTCTCATATAGGATGAAAAACTTGAATATCATATGGCTCATCTGTTCATTTAATAATTTTTTAACTCCAAATCGATGATTGTCGGAAGAGAACTAAAAGTCTGGTGAAAAATCATACCTTTGGGATAATGAGCTGTCAATGGCCGGCCTGTAAAAAAACAAATATGAAAAACAAGTACGTATTACGTGCTATAAGGCAATGATAAACAAAATGTTTTGTGAATGGCCGGCTTGTCTTGCCCTTGACAGCACCACAGTCATATATTTCATATTGGGGTGTGTGAAAAGACTTTTTCACCGCCCTCCTCATTAACATGAAGCTACCCGTATGCGCCCATCGGTCGATTCTGAAGAGGGCGCCCATGCTTCAAGAAACCGATAGTGTTCGGGCAATATCGAAGCAGTCTGTATGCTAATATATTTGCGCATCTTATCCAGTAACTGCACCTCTTCATCAGTCATACGGGGATTGAAGTACGCTGGAAGATTTTCATAAAGGTCATTTATGCACCACATGCCGGCAAAGGTTGTATCAGGGTCGAGTCCTGAATTGATGACATAGCGAAGCATTGCCTGTGGAAGGCTGACTTCGGCGTTATTATTGAATTTTTTCGATGCCTCTATAAGATGGGAAATGAACCATTCACTTCCAAAGGATTTCATGACGATAACGCCGATACCCTTATCCTTCAGCCGTTTGCCCAGTGGATCGTAATCGCCGAGCAGTTCCCCGGTATAAAGGAGGTTATGGTAAAAGTTATAGGGGAGGATCACATAATCTATTTCGTTCGGAAATACTTTTAGTAAGTAATCGAGATCTTTTTTAAAATGGATCGGCACACCGACCGCGCGAATTTTCCCCTGTTCTTTGAATTTGAAAAGATACTCCCACTGCTGCCAGCGTTCCGCTATACGCTTATCCTCATTATCTGGAGAGTAAGCATGGCTTCTGACCAGATCGATATAATCTCTGCCGAATGCTTTAAGATCGTAATGGAATTCCTCCTCAATCGATCGCCCTTTATCCGGACTCATCGATATGGATATGACAACATCATTGATGACATCTTTTAAATACCTCCCCATTGGTTCGTATTGATAACATCTCTGTTCACGGTTATACACATCGAAGGTGGTTATCCCTAAATCGAGGGCTTCACGAATCAACCTTTCCCGTTCCTTCTCATGGGGAACGAGTGTAATAGGGAGGTGGGAACCGAACGCGAATTTCGATACTTTTATGCCTGTAGAGCCGAGATCACCCATTGGTATAGTACCTGGTTGAGGGCGTGTCCTGGTCACTTTCAGCCATTCAGCGGTTGGCTCCGGTTTATGTGGTTGGATAGTCACATTTCGCTTACCAAATCCTGAACAGCCGGCCATTCCTGTGACTGTGGAGGCGAGAATACCACATTTGACGAAATCTCTTCTCTTCATAGTAGTAATCCTTTAATGAATATGTTAAGATGATGTTACTTGCAGAGTCCTTTTTCCCAGCGCTCACGGGTGCAGTGATGATCATCCCACTTGAATCCGATTTCATTCATAAGTCGATTCATATATGCAACTGCCTTCGGTAGGTCTTTATCACCCATGTGTTCGTACTGAGCCACTTTCCAGGGCTGGAGCTTTTTTGAGGCTTCCAGTAACGCCTTTTGATCCAGAACACCATTACCGCAGTACGTTTCGTTGATATGACAGATGTTCAATTTATTATCTTCAACATATACATCCTTTACATGCAGGCAGCCGATTCTTTCACCAAGTGTAACTACGCCACACCTGATATATTGACCCGACACGTAGATACGCTCATTATTCATCTGATTGTTAAAATCGACGGTTATCTTCATAAACGGGTTGTTCACACGGTCTACGTATTCCATCATGCGGGGAATGTTATTGACGATGGTCCATAGATTTGTTTCGGGGCAAATAAGACATTGATTGTCCTCGGCAATCGGGGCGATTTCCTGTGCGCATTTCACAAGAAGATCCATTGCCTTTTGCGTATGATTTTCACGATGATGCAAGTAAACATTTGTCGGATTCATACTTCCTATGGGTAATTGAATATGACTGACACCCAACTTGCCGCTAATTTCAATACCCTTCCGAATAAATTGTTTGTATTTTTTCCATAGGTTTGGATCCGGACTCATCATCGCAGCCAGATCGAAGTCAGGGGGGGATCCTTGTATATGACATTCTCCTACCTCGAGATCATTTTCACGGTAAATATCTCGAACCCTTTTGATATCATCATCAGTTGCTTCGTAATCGATATTACAACCGAGAACACGAAAACCGAGGTCATAACGGAATTTAAAATCATCTTTCTTGAGGTCGCGAAATCGTACTCGACTGAATCCCTTGGTGCCAGCTCTCATAATGTCTCTCCTTGGTGAGGGTCAATACAGTTGAATAAATATGATTGTATCATACAAAATGAATGATCCGGAGTAAGAATTGAAGCATATTAGCATATCTTAAATCATCAATATTTAATGTGTTCGTTATAATGAGTTTTAATAGCTATCATAGAAGCTTCTCTATCGAAGATTATTTTTAAAATTTTTTCTTTCATCTAAATCCTTTCAAAAACCAATTAATAAATTAAAGCATTTATTTATTAAAACCAATTAATGATTAATAACAATTATATTTGTATATCAATTATCATCCAAAAAGTCAAGAACACTGTCCCCTAAACTTATCTGTGTATATCCGTGTTCATCTGTGGCAAATAAAAATCTTTGCTATCATTTCCTCAAAAACGTATTATTAATCAACAAACACAATGGGAGCAGATTTTGGACCACACAATTTCCATCATCATGCCTGCTTATAATGAAGGCGAAAACATCTTCGAAAACATACGGACAACCCATGAAGTGATTCATGAGGCGGGTCTCAACGCCGTGATTATCGTTGTAGATGACGGTTCATCAGATAATACGCTCGAAGAAATCGAACGTGCCGTTGAGACGTTTGACAACGTATCTGCCGCCCGGAATTCCTATAACATGGGCAAAGGTATGGCGCTCCGGACCGGTTTCGATCATGCCGATGGAGATATTGTGGTTTTTCTGGATGCCGATCTTGACCTGCATCCCTCGCAGATACAAAACCTTCTGGCAGAGCTGGAAAAAGGTTCCTATGATGTGGTTGTGACCTCAAAACATCATCCTGAATCGAAACTTGCATACCCTCTCAAACGAAAAGTATCAAGTTATATCTATTATATGATTGTCAGGATTCTTTTCGGACTTCCGGTAAGAGACACCCAAACCGGCCTGAAGATATTCAGAAGGGAAGTGCTCGATAATATCTTTCACCGTCTGCTGGTCAAGACCTATGCGTATGATGTCGAACTCCTCGCTACAGCGGTGAGATTCGGGTACAGGATTCATGAGGTTCCGGTGGTGCTTGATTTCAAACGCGGTCTTGACTGGGGGCGTATACAGGTGAGCGATGTTATGAAAATATTTGTCGATACCCTGGCGATTTTCTACCGTTTAAGGATTCTCAGGTATTACGATGCCGAACGTCCGCCCTGGCCGCAGGATGAACCGCCGGTGCTCGTCGTTGCTCAGGGCGCTCCACCGACAGAGGATATCATAAAGCGTGTGAGCATCGATACGAACATCCTCATAGCATGTCTTGCCGAAAAGCAGGAAAATGCAGGTGTGCAGCCGGACAGTCTGAGTTTTTCAAGTCTGGAGCGCCTTGAGGAATGGCTCGTGAAAACCGATGCCAACATTGAGATAGTAGGTTTTTTAGGTTCCGGTTGCATACCGCTCGGCTCATGGGTAAAAAATGCGCTCAGGAATTTCCGGTATGATGAAATAAAAGCAGTATGCGGCCCTGTCGTACCCGGTCACCATGTTTCGTTTCCGGGTAAGGTAGCAACAATGCTCTATGCCTCTTTTTTAACATCCGGTCCGAATAATTATCTGTACGATATACGGCGGTTGAAATATACCGGGAAAGGGCTTGTCGATAATGTATTTTTACGGATTTCATCGCTCAACGAAAAGGAGTTCACGTTTCATAAGGGTGTTATGTATAAAAAAGATCCATCCGATCATGTAATGAAATATGATCCCGATGTTGCGGTTTCGAAATCCGTGCCGCCGCTTTTTCTGCCCTATATGAGACATGTTGCACGGGAAGCGTTCGAGGACGGATATACCTTTTTGGACAGGCATGTTAAAAACAACCGGCTATGGATATGCACGCCATTCATACTATGGCTCATAATTATTCTGGGATGGATGATAATGCCCGGTCAGATGTATGGTTCATTGATTTTTATATACCTGCTTATAATACTGTTTTCGGGAATACTCTATTTTGATCCTGTTTCGCTGCCCGTATATATAGTGGGAATGCTGCTCGATCATTTCGTCCGTGCGCTGGCATTTCCTGCGGGTGTGGGAAAGAGATTGACGAAAAGGGGATGAAAGCAATTCCGGCAAAAGATGAACACTGAATATCATTTATGCATACTCCCGAATTACGGATTTCAGAAGCGTGGATAGAAACAGTTATTACCTTGCTTTTCATGTTAAAAGACTTTATTTTCATTTGTATTATAAAAATAATAGCGTTATGGGAATACTTTATGCCCGGACAAAATGTTTTAAATAAAATTTCTGTTGTCGTGCCGCTCTACAACGAGAGCGAAAGTCTCGATGATCTCTATGGCGGCATTGTAGAAACCGTTGAAGCCATGGGGATTGATTTTGAGATTCTGTTCGTGGATGACGGCTCGACAGACAGCTCGTTTGAGATTCTTTTGGCGATACGAGCTCATGACCCGCGGGTTAAGATCATACGGTTCATGGCAAATACCGGGAAAGCAGCCGCATTACAGGCCGGGTTCGATGCCTCGACAGGGGATTATATTATTACTATGGATGCGGATCTCCAGGACGACCCTGTTGAAATTCCGGCGCTTGCCGCTGCGCTCTATAATGGCCTCGATCTCGTTTCAGGGTGGAAGAAAGACCGCAAAGATCCGCTGTCCAAGAGGCTGCCCTCAAAACTGTTTAACATGGTCGTCAGGTATTTCTCGGGATTGAAGCTGCATGATTTCAACTGCGGGCTCAAAGCATACCGCCGTGAGGTCCTGGAATCCTTCAGGATATATGGAGAACTGCACCGTTATATTCCGGTGCTGGCGAAATTTAACGGTTTCAGAGTAGGCGAAATAATTGTCAGGCATCATCCCCGAAAATATGGACGTTCCAAGTATGGTGTAAGACGATTTGGGGCGGGTTTTCTTGATCTTCTTACCGTGATACTGCTCACACGGTATACGACGAAGCCGCTGCACTTTTTCGGTTCGATTGGACTGCTGTTCAGTTTCCTCGGTGGACTTGTTAATCTCTATATCGTCGGCATCTGGATTAAGTATCATAATATCCAGGGAAGAGTGCCGCTGCTTGTAGGCGGTGTTTTCCTTTTCCTGCTGGGCGTTCAATTCATCTCTACCGGCCTTCTCGCCGAACTTATAACACACAGCAGGATGGAGAAGAGCAGAACGTACAGAATTGATCCTGCATCGAGTTTATGAAAATGCGCATTTGCACGCTTACCCATACATATCCGCGGTTTCCCGATGATATCAATGCTCCGTTCGTTGAAAAGCTCATGGAACATATCGCCAGAAAGGGAAACGAGGTTTCGGTTCTCACCGCCTATGATCCCGAATGGAACCGAACGGCAGAGGATCATACGGTGGACCTCAGAACGTACCGCTATATCTGGCCGGAACGTCTGCATATCCTCGGGTATTCGAGAACTATCGAGGGAAATATACGGTTCAGAAAAAGGGTTTTGCTTCTTTCCCCGTTTCTTTTCATGCATTCGTACAATGCATTTTTCAGACTCGTAAAGGAAAAAAAACCCGATATCCTTCATGCCCACTGGCTATTACCCAACGGTTTCATCGCAGGGCATATATCGAGACTCACGGGGATACCCCTTCTTATTCAGACTCACGGTTCGGATGTGTTTACCGCGGAGAAAAACGCACTTTTCAGAAGTATGGCAAGGTATGCGTGTAAGCATGCGCATTATATCGTCTCGCCGAGCCCTGATCTCACAAAGAGACTCGGTGGAATCGGCATCGATACCCGAAAAATCGGTCTTGTTCCGAACACGGTTGAAGCAGATTTTTCTTCCGGTGTTACCACGGATGATACCGCAAGGCTGAAAGAGATTCTTGGAATTCCCGCTGAACATGTGATTGTGCTGGCGATGGGCCGTATGGTGTATGTCAAAGGGTTCAATTTCCTGCTAGAAGCGTTTCAGAAAATCGCCCGTGAAAAACAGAATATAACGCTTGTCCTCGCCGGCGGGGGTGTGATATTTGATGAAATGAAGGAATTATCGGTCAAACTCGGTATTGCGGACAGGGTAATAATGCCGGGTCCGGTAAACCGTCGGGATGTGCCCCTCTATTTCAAGATGGCTGATATATGTGTGGTACCCTCGATACGGCACGAAAGCGGAGCTGTCGATGGTTTGCCCGTTGTCGTACCGGAAGCGATGGCGGCGGGTCTTCCGGTTATCGCATCGGATTTGAGCGGTATACCGGTGCTTATCAGGGATGGATATAATGGCAGGCTCGTAAAAGAACGCGATGTTGCGGGTATTGCCGATGCGCTGAGCAGCCTGATCGATGACCGTGATCTCCGTAAACTGTTCGGTGAGCGGTCACGGCGAATCATCGAGAAAAATGTCAATTATGATACCGTATCCGAATATTTTTCAAATATTTATAAAGAAATTGCCGTACATAAAAAACCTGCTGAAGAGATCCCTGCCTTTCATATTCCACTGGATTGAAGAAAAATGAATCTTAAAAGCCCGGTAAAAAGTAGTGTAAAATATATAGTAGCAGCCGTTCTTGTGTTTTTCCTGGCGCGTTCGGTGATAGTGAATTGGAAAAGTATCAAAGGGTACGACTGGTCATTTAATCCGGGTTTAATGGCAGTATCATGTCTTATGTTCTTTGCGGCGTATGCTATCCTGCCCTTGATATGGAGTAATGTGCTGAAGTACATGGGGTATCGGCTGAGGTTCTCCGATGCATGGCATATTTATTACATCGGCAATCTCGGCAGATACATTCCCGGCAAAGTATGGGCGGTTGCAGGAATGGCTTATATGGCTGAAAAAGCCGGAATTCCGGCAGCCACAGCGGGTGCGGCGGCAGTGTTTGCGCAGGTATATTCTCTCTTATCTTCATTTGTGTTTTTTCTTATTTTTCTTATATTTAATGTGACTTATTTTTACGGTTACCACATACTATGGATTGTTGCGGTTTTCTGTATTCTGGCGGTTATATTCCTGTTTCCGCGCAATCTTGAATATGCCCTTAATTATTGTTTGAAGAAATTCGGCAGAGAACCGGTAAGAATCGGGATAACTCCACGTTCGGCGCTGAAAATAATTGCGTTCTATTCTGTATCATGGATTTTGTTCGGCGCCGCATTCTGGGTTTTGATTTCGGCTGCTGTCGGCAGGGGGCAGGTTAATCTGTTATTTGCTTCAGGAGCATGGGCAACTGCGTATGCGATAGGATTTCTTGCATTTTTCGTGCCCGGCGGGCTTGGCGTGCGAGAGGGGATTCTGGGTCTTTTTTTTATGAATGTGTTGCCGGTCGGTGTGGGTATCATTATTGCAGGTGTTTCACGCCTGATAGTAACAATCATAGAAATACTTTGTGTCATGATATCATTGTTGTATAAAGGATTACGGAATGGTAAAAAAGAAACGACCGAAAAAAAAATGAACAGAGAAACGATTCAAAACCGTTAATCGTTAAAAAAGACAGCCTTCCCTTGTATACATTTATAAACGGACCGCATGCAAAATGGCTGTTTTTCGGCATATTTTTTCTTGTCACCATATTTCTATTCAGGGATTTTTTAGTGCATGGTGATACGATGCTGTTCGGCAGCGATACGATTCCCGATGGTATTTACACACGGCAGTATTACAAGGATTATCACGATGAATTCGGCGGTATACCGCGATGGAATCCGTTCATTCTCGGCGGCCTTCCTTTTATTGACGGTATGCACGGCGACACTTTTTACCCGGCTGCCTGGCTGAAGTTTTATATGCCGCTGACCCGCGCACTCGGACACAAGCTCATATGGCATGTTTTTATTGCCGGTGTTTTCATGTACATTTTTTTGAGAACATTAAACGTACGCCGTGACGCCGCTTTTCTCGGCGGATTGATGTATATGCTTGCTCCTTCGTTTGTTTCCTGGCTGTACGGCGGACACGATGCAAAGATGTATGTAATTTCCATCATGCCGCTTGCATTTGCCTTTCTTGAAACGGGAATGAAAAGACCGAAATTTTATAAATTTGCATGTCTCGGAGCTGTCATGGGACTTCTCATTCTCACATCCCATATCCAGATGGCATATTATTCCTACTGGGCAATCGGGCTGTATTTCATTTTCCGGCTCTTTTTTGATAGCGATACATCAAAATCGGCAAGGGCGAGACGGGCGGTCTTGTTCATAACTGCGGTTATTATTGCTCTGGCAATCGGTTCGGTTCAATTATTTCCCGCATACAAGTTTACTACTTCTCAATCAGTCCGTGCGGGCGAGGAGCGAACCGGCTATGACTATGCAACTTCATGGTCTATGCATTTTGAGGAAGCCGCAGGAATGATTGTTCCGTCCTTTCCGGGATTTGATTTTATTGATGGACGTGCCGGTAACCAGAGAACATACTGGGGCAAAAATCCTTTCAAACTCAATACCGAATACCATGGGATTGCGCCCATTCTTTTTGGTGTGCTGGCGCTTCTTTTGTGCCGTGACAGGCGCAGGTGGTTTCTTCTCGGAATTGCATTATTATCATTTATTTACGCACTTGGCGCAACCACGCCTTTGTACAGACTTTTTTACCTGTTTGTACCCGGTGTAAAGAACTTTCGGGCACCCGGGATGATTATATTCCTTTTCTGTTTTGCGTGTGTTGTATTATCTTCACAGTTTATTTCGCTTCTGTTGGATGATAAAATATCACTTCGGTACGGTAAGAATACATTTCTGTATGCGGTTGGAGTAATTGTAGCATCTGCAGTGGTTGTATCGCTCATGGGGAGAAGTTTTTTCGGACTCTGGCAAAGCATTTTTTATCGGTCAATACCCGAAATGAAAGTAAGCGCTATGGCTGCCAATCTGCCGTATTTTACCCGTGATCTCTGGAGGGTGGTTCTCCTTGCCAGTGTTTCTCTCATGGGCGTTTGGATGTTTCTATCACGAAAAATCGGGGGCTTAGCTCTTGTATTTCTTGTATCGCTTGTGGTTATTATTGATGATTCTTTTATCGATAGAAAGTTTATTACGATTATTGATCCCATAAGATACAGGGAAACAGCGCCGGACCTGACAGTAGAAGAATTGCAGGCAAAACGTGCTGAAAGCTCGATGCCTTTCAGGGTACTGGCTTTGGATATCATTCCCGGTAACCGGAAAGCGAATTATTATGCCATGTTTGGTATTCAGGTCGCTGATGGATTTCATAACAACGAACTGAAAACATACGAGCTTTTCAAAGGCGGGAGACGTATCAGTAATTTTACCTACCGATGGATTGAAGACAACAAATTTGTTTCGGAAGGATTAGCACAGAATAATTTTTTGAAAGTAGCCGGTGTCAAATATCTTGTTTTGCCGACTGGCAAGGGAAGCTCTCAACTTCTTGAGAACACCGGCGCTCTCGAACGGGCGTTTATCGTTCATGACTGTGTTGTTGTCGAAAATGATACCGTCGCCGTGGAAATGTTGAAGGATATTTCATTTGATCCTGCGCGGAAAGTTATCATTACCGGCGATATTGAGCATACCGGTACCGTTTCTGACAGCGGATCGATTATCGAGAGTTTTTCCTATGAAAAGAATGGCATCATGATAACAGCGGATTTACAATCCCCGGGTTTTCTCGTACTTTCAGAAAATATGGTTCCTTACTGGGATGCGATGGTTGATGGAAAACCGGTAGATATCCATAAGGCGTTCGGAACTTTTATGTCTGTGAAGTGTCCTGAGGGCAGGCATGAAATACGTTTTGTGTTCAGGTCTCCGCCGTATGAAAAAGGAAAAAAACTGGCTTCGATTTCTCTTGTTTTTGTTATACTATCTCTAGCTTTCTCCGGAATAACGGCATATAAAGTGCGAAGAAAGAAAACCGCATGAAAGTATTAATAACAGGTGCCACAGGTCGTATTGGGAATATGCTGCTGTTACACAAACCGCAGGAAATTGATGTCGAGGTTTTATTGAGTCCGGTAAGCAGGCAGTTGGGATATCCCTGGTACAGAACGGACATCGGGGATCGTGACAAAACCATCATGACAGTTACCTGTGCCGATCCTGATGTTGTTATTCACTGTGCTGCATGTACCGATGTCGATCAATGCGAAGCCGATCCGGAAACGGCGTTCAGGATTAATAGTGAGGGGACCGGAACAATCGCTCAGGCATGTAAAGAATGCGGCGCACGTATGGTTTTTATTTCCACCGACCATGTTTTTGATGGTGTATCCGGGCCGTATGCAGAGGATGACAGACCCAATCCTGTAAATGTTTACGGGCGTTCGAAACTGGAGGGCGAACATGCTGCCGGTGATCAGGTTGACATGCTTCTTATTGCACGTTTAGCTGTCATATTCGGAAAAAGAAGTGAAGGTGTCAAACATAATTTTGTCAGCTGGCTCATAGAAAAGTTTCAGGCCGGAGAAACCGTACATGCATGGAAAGATCAATTCACCACGGCGGCGTATATGGAAGAATTTGCCCGGGTACTCTGGAAACTTATCGCTAAAAATACGACCGGTATTATTCATTACGGTACAAGCGACAGACTTTCACGTTCCAAAATGGCGCTCGATGTATGTAACATCATGGGATTTTCCGAAGAACTTGTCAGCCCGGTCAATTTCTCGGATTTAGATATGAAGGCAAAACGTCCTCTGCAAAGCGGATTCATAACGGACAAAGTTCATGAAATCCTTAACATGCCCCCAATATCATTTGCAAATGCATTGATTCGGATGACAGAAACATAGAAGGAAGAAGTTAATCGTGAATTTTTAAACGTTGAACGACAAATAAAACAGGATTATTCTAATGAAAGGTCTCGTAATTATTCCCACATACAATGAAAAAGAAAACATTGAAACGATAACCGGAGCGGTTCTCGAGCTTCCTTATGATTTCAATATTCTCATTGTCGATGATAATTCACCGGACGGCACCGGCACAATTGCCGATAGACTTTCCGAAACCGACAGCCGTATCTATGTGATACACAAACCTGAAAAAAAAGGTATCGGACCTGCATATATAGCCGGATTCAGGTGGGGTCTTGAAAACGGATATGAGATTCTTTTTGAGATGGATGCCGATTTTTCACACAGGCCTCATTACCTTCACGATTTCATGAGGGTTATTGAAGATGCGGATCTGGTCCTCGGTTCACGGTATCTTTCCGGCGTTAATGTGGTAAACTGGCCTTTAGGCAGATTGCTCATTTCATATTTCGCAAATTTGTATTCGAAAATTATTACGGGTTTGCCGGTACATGATGCCACCGGGGGTTTCAAATGTTTCCGGCGTGAAGTGCTTGAGTCAATTGATCTTTCGCAGATTAACAGCACAGGATATTCGTTTCAGATTGAGATGACAATGCGTGCTTATGCAAAGGGATTCAGAATAAAAGAAATACCGATTATTTTTTATGACCGTACCAAGGGTACTTCCAAGATGTCGTTACATATAGCCCGTGAAGCTGCATACATGGTGTGGAAACTGAGATTTTTGAAGATTCTCGGGAGACTGTAATGGACCTTTCCGTTGTTATCGTGAGTTATAATGTATCTTCGTTTCTTGACCAGGCGCTCACAACACTGAAAGATTCTGCCCGGGGTCTTGATGTCGAAGTTTTTGTAACGGATAATGCCTCCACCGATACCAGTGTTGCAATGGTACGGGAGAAACATGCATGGGTAAAGCTCATAGAAAACGATAATAATATCGGATTTGCCGGTGCAACGAACCAGGCGCTCAAAAAAGCTGCAGGCAGGTATGTTCTCCTGCTGAATCCCGACACAGTGCTCAGGCGTGATACGTTAAAGACTATGGTTCGTTTTCTTGATGATCATCCCAAAGCCGGGATTGCGGGCTGTAAGGTATTAAATCCGGACGGCACACTTCAGCTTGCCTGCAGGAGGGGTTTCCCGACTCCCGGAGTGGCCTTTTTCAAAATGGTAGGGCTTTCCGATCTTTTCCCCAAATCCAGGACATTCGGTGGTTATAACCTTACGTATCTCAATCCGGACTCCCTGACCGAGGTCGATGCTGTGTCGGGGTCTTTCATGATGATACGGAAAGAGGTGCTTGACACAGTGGGTTTTCTGGATGAAAGCTTTTTCATGTACGGGGAAGACCTTGATATCTGTTACCGTGTTAAACAGGTCGGATGGGAAATATTTTATGTGCCTGATACAGAGATAATTCATTTCAAGGGAGAAAGCACGAAAACGGTGTCGACTTTAAAAAACCGACGTGATTTTTTTAAAGCAATGCAAATTTTTGTCGACAAACATTACACGGACCGTAAAAGATTGTACCCCATATGGTTATTGAATGCCGGCATATATATAAAAATGGCATGGGTTTATGGCCATAATATGCTCATGAGGTTACAGCAGCCAGCGCTCGATTTGCTGCTTCTCAACATTTCCCTTATATTAGGGATATTTCTGCGCTTCGGGATTTCATTAGAGAGGGCGCCGGACTATTCCGGATTACAATGGTTAAGCATATTTATTATATATTCGGTCATTTATATGGTGACATTTTATTTTGTCAAAATGTATCACCGTTACAAAAATAATCCTGAGCGGGCGCTGTTAGGTATATTTATCGGTTTTCTTTTTAATATTTTTATTGTAAATTTCATAAAAGAATATAATTTTTCGAGAATAGCATCGTTTTACTGCTGGGGTTTTAATTCAATACTGATTTCTGGATGGCGTTTTGTTTTGGAATTGATTCAATCGAAAGAAAAAGAATATGCCGGCCGTAAGACAGTTGT
Organism: Candidatus Latescibacter anaerobius SCGC AAA252-E07; assembly: GCA_000403035.1. Classification (GTDB taxonomy): domain Bacteria; phylum Latescibacterota; class Latescibacteria; order Latescibacterales; family Latescibacteraceae; genus Latescibacter; species Latescibacter anaerobius. Next base: position 13,342 of record AQSL01000121.1, read on the forward strand.
TATCGGGAAAATTGCCGATGCTGTGTTTCTTCGCAGGGTATTCAATGAATCCGGTTCATATGCTTTCGATATACTGGGTTGTGTTGAAGTTTCCCAGGATGCCATTCGCGGAATGGAACAGGATGGTCTTCATGTTCTTGGGCTTGTCGATGAACTTAATGATATTATCAAACAGTATTCGGTAGATGTCGTAATTATGGTCGGTTCCCATATACCGTTTTCAAAAATATTGAATAACGGCGGTGTTTTCGGTTCAATGCGGCCTGAATTTAAACTTGTCCCGGAACTGAATTCAGTTTTAAAAGTTAAAGAGAAACAATCTGATTATATACATTTAATTGATATCCATTCCGGTGGAATGCTTGGTGGCAAAAGGAGATAAATTTCAATGAAAAATAATTTTTTAAGGTATGGTGTTTTTCTATTCGTAATGTACAGTGCCGTAGTAATAGGGAACGGAACCGTATACTGTGAAAGAACACTGAATGATGTAGATAAAGTTAATGTTTTGCATCAGATACCTGCAAGAGTTCGAAGCGACTATGTCGAAATGATTGATATGAACACATTGTATGATAGCGCCATTCAGGGTATGATAGATAAACTCGATCCACATTCGAGTTATATGCCGCCCTCCACTTCATCGGAATTTAACGAAAAAATAAGGGGTAATTTCCAGGGAATAGGTATTACGTTTTCAATATTAAACGATAAAATTAACGTTATCGACATTATAGAAAACGGGCCGTCCGAAGTCGCCGGACTGAAGTCACGTGATAAAATTGTACAAATTGATGGTGAAAATGCTGTTGGAATTTCCGAAGAGGAGGTAAAAAACCGTCTCCGCGGTCGCTCCGGATCAAAGGTTGTTGTACATGTTGAACGTCCCGGCGAAAAAAAGCTTACAAAAATAACCATAATCCGTAACAAAGTTGATATTAACAGCGTTTCACACGCATATATGCTGGATGATACAATCGGATATGCTGCTCTCACCCGATTTTCGATTAATACGAAATGGGATCTGGAAAAAACTCTCGAAAATCTGAAATCCCAAGGTATGAAAAAGTTCATACTGGATCTCAGAAATAATTCCGGCGGTTCATTGGATGCTGCAATCGGAGTCGTTGATCTCTTTATTAACGAAGGTATTATTGTCTCAGTGAAAGGGAGGAGAGAATCTCAAAACAGTGAATGGAAAGCGAGCAGTTATCCCCAATACACCGATATGCCGATGATTGTCTTAATCAATCATGGTTCCGCTTCGGCATCGGAGATTGTTGCCGGCGCACTGCAGGATCATGACCGTGCTCTGATTTTAGGCCAGACTTCGTTCGGCAAAGGGCTGGTTATGAATCCTTTTTCCCTGAGGTTCAACAAAAAAAGTCTCGGTACGCTTATGCTTTCTGTAGCAAGGTATTATACGCCATCAGGTCGTCTTATTCAACGACCTTATGATGGAAGTAAGGAAGAGTATATTAAAGAGGGCTTTGATGATTATGATCCGAATGCAGAAGATGTTGATAAGGAAGGAAGGCCTGTTTACTACACCGATCTCGGCCGTGAGGTTTACGGCGGAGGGGGAATAACGCCTGATACAATTTTAATGCCGCTTAAAAGACTGAATAGTCTCGAAATAGAGCTCAGAAAATCGAATCTGTTTTTTGAATTTTCGGATAACTATCTCATTCGCATGAATGACATCCCTGAAAAATTTGAAGATTTTCTTAATAATTATAGAATTCCGGCACATGAATTCGATCTTTATAAACAATATATACTCTCAAAAGGCATAGAGATTGATACTGTTTCATCATTCAGAGAAGAATTAAAAACTATTTTGAAAAAATTTGATATACCCGAAGAAAACCTGGAAACAGTCGAACAATCCCTTGTAGATAACGGCATAGACCTTGATGAAATGCTTTTCGAAAAGAGCAAGGATTTTATCGAACGTGAAATTAAACAGGAAATTGCACGGATGCTCTGGGGAACGGAAGAGCGTTACAAAGTCTGGCATACCGATGATACACAATTAATTGAGTCTCTTTCGTATTTTAATGAGGCTGAAGATCTTCTGAAAAAACACCTTGCCATGCAAAGTGAAGGTGTGCAGGATGAGTAATATAATTGAATCACCGGTCGTATTTACGAACGAAGGCATGCAGATTATCGGTATGCTGCATAAACCCGATTCAGTTACAAAACCCCCTTCAGTTGTTTTTTTCCACGGCTGCACCGGTTCAAAAGTAGAAAATCACTGGCTTTTTGTGAAAATAGCCAGGGCTCTTTGCCTATCCGGCTTTATGGTGCTCAGATTTGACTTTCGATATTCAGGAGACAGCGAAGGAAATTTCGAGGCTATGACCCTGTCCGGGGAAATATCGGACGGGGTACTATCGATAGACTATTTAATTTCAGATTGTGGCGCCGATTCTGAACGAATCGGGATACTCGGACTCAGTATGGGAGGCGCTGTGGCCGCAGTGGTTGCCGGTTCGTTACAAGAACGGATTAAATCCTGCGTATTGATGAATCCTGTCGGAAAGCCCATTGAGGACCTAAGGTTCATAGCGTTATCCGAGAATATTAATGTTTCAACGTTCCCTGTCGAATGTAATTCTTTTTTGTTCGGTAAGGATTTTTTTGACGATTTAAAGCATATTAAACCTCTCGAGAAAATTAAAAAAGCTTCCTGTCCCGTTCTCGTAATAAACGGAAGTAACGATAAAACGGTTCAACCTCTCCGTTCGAAAGAATACATCGATGTGTTGAACCAGAACGATGGTTCCGCAGAAATGTGTATTATCGAAGGAGCAGACCACTCATTCAGTTCCATTCAATGGGAAAGGGAAGTGATAGATAGGGTAAAAAGCTGGTTCATTGCTACCCTTTAACGATATTGAAAAACAAACGAAGCCCTGCCGATAGTCTTCAAACATTTTTTCAATTAGTTTCAGTCTGATTTTATAGTACTCAGTACGCCCGAAAATACGACACAATTGTATACATAATCCCGAATTGGGTCGAGATGAAAACAGTGAAATAATATGTTTTTCATGTTGAAATTGAACTGAAATTTTTGTATTATATAATTTATATTGAAGTTAACGAACTATTTATGCATGCTTAGAGGTAAGACACAATATGTATAAAATTCTTGATAAGAAACGTATTGCCCCTGATGTCGTCATGACAGAAATTGCTGCACCGAGGATAGCCGGAAAAGCTAAACCCGGACAGTTTGTCATTCTGAGACTCTATGAAGAAGGCGAGCGAATACCATTGACAATAGCAGATGCGGATCCTGAAAAGGGCACGATAACGGTTATTTCTCAAAGGGTAGGGAAATCGACTGCCTATCTGGAGGATATGCCGGCTTCGGAAGAAATATTGGACCTTGTCGGTCCGCTGGGTCATCCTACGGCAATTAAAAAGTATGGTAATGTGTTGTGTGTCGGCGGAGGCATAGGTATTGCGCCCATTCATCCCATTGCCCGCGGGATGCGGGAAGCAGGGAACCATGTTACTTCAATTCTTGGGGCACGGACAAAAGATCTTCTGATACTCGAGGATTACATGCGAAGGGTTTCCGATAGTGTGTACATCTGTACCGATGACGGTTCTTACGGCAGGAAAGGTTTTGTAACGGATGTACTGAAAGAGCTTGTTAATGAGGGAAAACAATACGATTTGGTAGTGGCGATAGGACCGATTCCGATGATGAATGCAGTAACAAAGCTTACCAAGGAAATAAACATTCCCACTATTGTGAGTCTCAATTCGATCATGGTCGATGGTACCGGTATGTGCGGAGCATGCAGGGTATCTGTTGACGGTAAAACGAAATTCACCTGTGTTGATGGCCCGGAGTTTGATGGTCATAAGGTAGATTTCGATGAATTATTACATCGTTTGAAAATCTTCAGCAAGTATGAAACCTCTTCACACAAACAGTACGAAGACAATGTTGAGAATCCAAATTGCATAAAAAAGAGAATTATTGATGAACAAGAATAAAATGAAAATACCCCGTCAGCCGATGCCGGAACAGACGCCCGAAGAACGGGCTCATAATTTTCTGGAGGTTCCTCACGGATATGATCCCCAAACAGCGCAGCTTGAGGCAGAGAGATGTCTTCAGTGTAAGAATGCTCCCTGTGTTAAGGGTTGTCCTGTAAGCGTGCAAATTCCCGAATTCATTAAACTGGTTTGCGAAGGCAAATTTATTGATGCAGCCATGAAAATCAAGGAAACAAATTTTCTTCCGGCAATCTGCGGGAGAGTATGTCCACAGGAGGATCAGTGTGAGCTTGTGTGTGTCCGCGGGAAAAAAGGCGAACCGGTCGCTATCGGGAGGTTAGAACGGTTTGTCGCCGATTATGAACGTGCACACGGTGATGTTGTCATACCGGGATTACCGCCATCGACCGGGAAAAAAGTTGCGGTTGTCGGTTCAGGACCTTCGGGACTGACTGTTTCAGGCGACCTTGCCAAATTGGGGCATGAGGTGAAGATCTTTGAAGCGCTTCATAAGCCCGGAGGTGTGCTTGTTTATGGAATACCCGAATTCAGGTTGCCAAAATCGATTGTCGAGGCGGAAATTTCGTACCTGAAAAAACTCGGAGTCAAATTTGAATTGAACAATGTAATCGGGCGTATCGAGACCATTGACGAATTATTCGAGAACAGTTTTGATGCTGTATATGTGGCATCAGGAGCAGGTGCGCCGGTTTTCCTCGGTGTGCCGGGAGAAAACCTCGGGGGAATTTTCAGTGCCAATGAGTATTTAACACGGTCCAATCTCATGAAGGGTTATCTCTATCCCCGCTATGACACTCCCATGCCCAGGGGTAAAAAAGTAATTGTTCTTGGTGGCGGTAATGTGGCAATGGATTCCGCACGGACTGCACTTCGGCTCAATCCGGAAAAAGTCACCATATTATATCGAAGGACCGAAAAGGAGCTTCCCGCCCGTATAGAGGAAATACACCATGCGAAAGAGGAAGGTATAGAGTTCCACTATCTCACTTCTCCCGTGGAATTTATCGGCGATGAGGAAAAAATGGTTCGTGCCATACGGTGCATTAAAATGAGACTCGGAGAACCTGATGATTCCGGACGCCGAAGACCCATACCTATCCCGGATTCGGAGTTTGAGGTTGAAACGGATACGGTTATCGTTGCAATCGGTAATTACCCGAATCCTCTCATCGCAAATACAACCCCTGATTTATCGGTTAACAAGTGGGGTAATATTATTACAGATGAATCCGGTAAAACCAGTAAAACAGGAGTTTTTGCAGGCGGTGATATCGTTACCGGATCAGCAACGGTGATACAGGCGATGGGAGCGGGAAGAATTGCTGCACAAAGTATACACGGATATATCATGAGCGATGAATCCAATAAACGATAAAAACTATAATGAAGCTCTTGATTTTCTTTACAGCTTTGTAGATTATGAACGTAATTCCACCTGGAAATACAATTCTGACTATTTCGATTTAAGCAGAGTTGAACAATTTTTCAGTTCTCTGGGTAATCCTCACAAAAAAGGCTGGTTCGTACATATCGCAGGAACGAACGGTAAAGGTTCTGTTGCGGCAATGATAGCATCAGCCCTGATACAATCGGGATATAAAACCGGCCTGTATACTTCTCCTCATCTTCTGTCATTTCACGAACGTATAAAGATTAATGATTCGATGATATCGAAAAACGATGTTGTCGAAGGAGTCAGACGCATCCAAAAGGCAGAAAAGTCTTTTGATGATCTAACTTTTTTTGAGGTATGGACGGGTCTTGCATTTGATCATTTTGCTCATAAATCGGTCGATGTATCTGTTGTAGAAGTCGGAATCGGGGGAATACTCGACACGACAAATGTAATTTTACCTGCTGTATCCGTCATTACTTCAATCTCCCTGGATCACATTGGAAAACTCGGTAATACTGTTGAAAAAATTACGTGTGAAAAAGCCGGTATTATGAAACCGGGTATCCCCGTCGTAAGCGCGCCTCAGGAAACACGGGTGATGAGGATTCTTGAAAAGCAGGCAAAAGAACTGAGAACAGAAATCACCAGTGTCGGAAGTGATGTTCAGTATAGTAAAGTACATAATGGAATAAACTATAATGGAATAAACTGGAATATTGATGATATTCATGTTCCCCTTGCGGGTCATTTCCAACGTGAAAATGCCGCGGTTGCCCTTGCAGTTCTCGAAACATTAGCCACAAATGGTTACAACATAACTCCCGAAAGTTCCCGTTGCGGCATCGAAAAAGTCCACTGGCCCGGGAGGCTGCAATCGCTGGCTGAAAAGCCGGAAGTTATTGTCGATGGGGCTTGTAATGTCAGCGCCATGAGTGCGGTACGGGATTACCTGCTCGAGAAAAAAACGGGTGGTACAATTGTTGCTGTTTTTGGGATATGCGGTGATAAAGAAGTCGGGCAAATTCTTGAAATAATCGGTCAGGCGGCAACACATTTTATCTTCACACATGCCGATAATCCGCGCGCCATGGATGCCCATGACATTGCAAGACTGTATCGGAAAGAAAATCATGTCGTTGAGAACGATCCTGTCAGGGCTTTGAAAAGAGCGATTGTAATGGCAGGAGCAGATGGGCTTGTTATTGTTACCGGTTCTCTTTATCTTGTTGGAGAAATATTGAAATACTATGGAAAAGATAATGCACATCAATAATAATGTTTTAGTGGTCATAGCTTTGTTTGTGGGAGATAAGGCACACCAGGAGGCGGAAATATGTTCAGAGACCGTACAGTTGTAGTAGCAGTGACCGGAGGCATAGCGGCATACAAGAGCGCTGCGCTGGTCAGAGAACTTACAAAATCGGATGCTGAGGTACTTGTCATAATGACTCGTGATGCGCAGGAATTTATAACTCCTCTCACATTTGAAACTCTATCCCAGAATCCTGTCGCGGTGGAAATGTTCGACAGGGAAAATAAATGGAGTCTCGAACATGTTGTGCTTGCGGACAGTGCGGATATTTTAATCGTTGCCCCCGCAACCGCGAACATAATCGGTAAAGCTGCAAGCGGAATAGCTGATGATCTTGTCAGTACAACGGTTTTAACCATGATGTCAAGTATTCCAATTCTCATGGCGCCCGCGATGAATAACCGTATGTGGGAAAATCCCATTGTCAGTAAAAATGTCGAAACGCTGAAAAAATCCCGTATACATTTCGTGGGGCCCTGCGAGGGCAAGCTTGCAGATGGCCGTGTCGGAATGGGACGGATGGCTGATATAGAGGATATTCTTCAAGCCGCCGAAGCACTGATTAAACGATGAAAATCCTGCTCGTACGTACCGGTGGATTAGGCGATTCGATCCTCACTTTACCGGTTGCCAGTTGTTTAAAAAAGATTGCAGCAGGTGGTGAACTTCATGTGCTCGGGAATGAGACCATGCTTGATGTTGCCCGCCTGTCCGGACTATTCGATGGATTTCGTTCAGTTGATGAAAGCGGATTTTCCTCCCTGTATTACCCCTCAAAACCATCGGATTTTTTACAGGCTTATTTTTCATATTTTGATGAAGTTTATTTCTTTACTGCCGGGAATTCTGATACTCTTGCCCGCAAGGTTATTGAATCCGGGGCAGGAAAATGCTCTGTTCTGGATCCCCGACCTTCGGATAATCTGCGCACTCATATATCCGAACACCTTTTGTTAATTTTACATGATACATACTGCAAACCTGATAGGTATGGAATAACGTTACATACTCTATCTCGCACGGGACGAGACGGTTGTATTATTCATCCCGGAAGCGGAAGTATTTTAAAAAACTGGCCGATTGACAGGTATCTTCTTGTTGCGCAGAAGGTGAACATGAAAGTGACATTTATACTCGGACCGGCCGAACGTGAGCGCGGGATTGGAAGCGGTATTCCGGAAGACAGTTTTAACGTAGTCTGCACGGATTCCCTGAGCGAGTTGTACAGGGTGATATGCGGCGCTTCGGTTTACTGCGGCAATGATTCAGGAGTGAGCCATCTTGCGGCTTTATGCGAAACTCCCGCTGTAATTCTGTTTGGCCCGACCGACCCGGTGGTCTGGAGACCTCTCGGCAGAGATGTTGCTGTTATATCATCTTATGACGCTTCAATGAATGGTATTTCTGTTGATGAAGTTATCATGAAGATTGAAAAAGCTGTAACTTTGTGATAGAGAAGTTATACCGGTATCTGTTCATAAGAGTATCGCTCTGAATGAGTTGTACGGGTAACGATGTTTCATATAATCTTTTATCTTCTGTATTGTACAAGTCATTCGTAAGCGAATCCCGGAATCATGGGCGATTGGAACTATTGCCGGAATCACGGGCGATTTCCGCATCGGACCTTCTGAGATAAACCGCTTTCAGGGCGCCTGGATGGATACACCGGTTCAGCCGGGAATGTATGAGTCCCAGCTCTGCAATGGAACATGCAGATGGTAGTGCTGAATCCGGAGGGATAAAGGATGCCGATTCTCCAAGCGATTCATACAGCATATTTCTGAATTTTTCAGCAGCAGGGCCGGTAAAGATCACATTTTCATTTTTTTTGAGAAGCATTTCGGAAAGTTTGGAAACCGGCAGGGCGATTGGTTCGACAACCGTTTGTGGAATATCGTCGCAGGATCGGTAAAGCGCAGTATACACTTCAGACCTTTTTGCATCAATTAACGGGCATATAAGTTTTCCGTGTTTACCTGAATTCCGGGCTAACCCCATAAGTGTATTTATACCGCACGCCTCTATTCCAATCCCGTATGCGAGCCCCATTGCTGTAGCGATTCCGATTCGAAGACCGGTAAAGCTTCCCGGGCCGACAGAGACCGCAACACAATCAATGTCATCCATGGTAATATTTGCCTCATGGACCAGTTCAAGGATGAATCCTGTAAGAAGCTCGCAGTGGGATGAATGGGAATCTTCGTGACGTTCGAGAATGCGGTCGTTTTCAAGCAATAATGATGCGCTGAGACGCTCTGTCGCGGTTTCTATTCCGATAACAATCAATTTTTTTCTTTACCTCGGTTAAGGGCGGTGAAAAAGTATTTTCACACGCTCCGGTTTGAAATATGCGACTGTGGAGCTGTCCGACCGGATGGAAGGGCAAGACAAGCCGGCCATTCATAAAACATATTGTTTATCATTGGCTTATCACATGTAATACATTCTCATTATTCATATTTATTTGACTTTAAAGACCGGCCCTTGTCAGCTCATTATCTTGAATGTATGATTTTTCACCACGCCCGATTTTTGCAATAATAATTAATAACGGTGAGAGAGTTTGTTTGATAATATAGTTTAAAGTTCGATATGTCAAGTGCTTTGATACTTGACCATAGACGAAAGCAATGGTATATTTAAGAGGGCGGTGAAAAAGTCTTTTCACACACCCCCGTATGAAATATATGACTGTGTTGCTGTCAAGGGCAAGACAAGCCGGCCATTCATAAAACATATTATATATCATTAGCTTATCGCAGGTAATAAATACTTATTATTTATATTTATTCTCTTTTACAGGCCG
>AQSL01000122.1 GCA_000403035.1 Candidatus Latescibacter anaerobius SCGC AAA252-E07
ACTGCGTCTACAACGTAAATGGGCACTCAAAAGAGGCTTGATCAGCCTTTGGGAATTGATAAATATCCAAAAAAAGGAGATTTCCCGTTTTATTGATAATTATTTTCGATTCTTATTTCGGTAATTTCTGAAATTTCCACTGGAAATTGCCACAATTACTTAGATTTTGTTAATTCAAAGGTTTCCATTCATCTAATACTTAATCTTCAATCTTATTTTTTGCTCTATGATACTTGCAGTTTCCCCTAATTAATTGTTCGGCTGTCTGGCAATACGATCTACCTATGAGAGTACTATACTAAATGCCCGGTTGTACAAAAAGCCGCACGGCAAAAGGGCATCTCTGTCGTACATTGGCAACAACCTTATCGACACCAAAGGCAGGGTTATACTCGCCACGAAAACCATACAGCCGGGTATATCGACAGAACGGGATGCTGCACTCGATATGCCTGACTCGCTCGCAAAAAAGTACTATTTCTAATAACATACAAACACTTACCACTGACAGCGGTTAGGGTTCATTTATATCGTTACATACGTTTTAATAGCATCTGTTATTTTTAATTCCAATAGAGTACCGGTTATCTCTTTTTTCCTGTAAGCAAAGCTAACAAAACCATTATAGTTTTACCTGAAAATATCATCTGAAATAAGATCCGGGTGTACCTCTGGTGCACGCCAGTCTTCCGGCAGGTCACTGCAGTTTACCATCTGGCCGTTTTTTTCACAATGAGAATAAAAACCGGTAAGAAATACTTTTGTTTTCCCCAAAATGTAATCATGTGTTTGAGGCATTTTACCGGTTTCTATCATTCTTTGAAAATGATACACGTTGGGATAATTATGTGCCAAAATACGAGTGACAATATCTACACCGGTACTAACATTACTCTCGATAGTTCCCCCGGAGGTTATAACTTTATAACATGTTGTTGCACGTCCCATATTGAAACCCACATAATAATCAGTAAAATCTTCCTGTTCACATCTCCATGTCATATAAGCCGAATCGAATCTCCACAATGCATCCGCCTGCAGGCTGGCCGCTTTCACTTTCGGGTTCAGTATGGAATACATGGCGTAAAGACCATGAACTCCATGGGCAGGATAGTCCCCTGTTCCCTGATGTAAAAATGCTCCGATAATATGTGCGCCTTCTTCAAGCAATTTTTCCAGATCCATTTTGAGTTGAACGGTTTCAAGTCTTGTTTCGAATGCCGAGGGAACATAAATGAGAGCGTTGTATTTTTTTGATCGCTCAATCATCTCCTTTGCATCTTTGAGAGAGATTGCGAACGGACGGTTAATAAGGCAGGGCAATCCCGCTTCAAGGTATGGTTTGGTGAGCTGCGGGTACCAACCGCCCTCATAATAGCCGCCGACTATCACCGCGTCTACTTTGCCCACCATATCATAATAGTTTTTCGCTACCTTTACATTGTATTTCTTTCCAAAGCTCTCAGCCACTTTGGGGTCTTCATCCCATACCATTGTCATGACCATACCGGTCGCTTTCGTCCACATTTCATTGAAATGTTCTTCCATTGGAGGATTCATATGTATGCCCCAGCTGCCTTGTGTATGGGTAAGGGCACCACAGGTAATTATCCCGACCTCTATCATCTCATTTGAAGCCGGATTTTTCCTTTTGAATTTTCTTTGTTGAGCCTGAGCTCCCGGTACTGAAGAAAGGAATGCACTACCAGCAACTGCGGTTTTGAAAAAAGAACGTCTCGATTTGTTATTGCTCATGTTGTGTCTCCTGATTAGTATATAGGAGTTGTTACTCTTATTAGCGATGTATGACTATATTTGTTGCTTTTATCCTTACCATTAAGTCCGCTAATCTGCTATTTTAGCATAACATCCCAGTGCTTTGAGTGACGGGATTTCCCATCGGGACCCTCAACATCGAGCCAGACAGTGTAACGGGTTCCCGGTTTTTCATACTGATGGATTGGAAACTGCTCTGTGGATGTCTCTTCATCGCCGAAATGCCAGAGCCATTTTGTAATAGTGCCCACAGATTCATCCTTGAAATACACAAGCCGCCTGTCCATATCGATAATTTTGAAAGACCACCGGGCTTCGATTGCGGGTTCAAAACGTTTTTCAAGCGGCATCAGGCGAAAAGCGCAGAGTGCCGAAGCTTCGGAAACCGATGATCTTTCATGGGCCAGATTACTGTTACCTCTGCCATTCTTTTCTCCATGGTCGAAATCCAGAATCGCCCAGGAAAGACCTATTATTGTATTGTCTTCGAGTTTCGATATCGCCGAGTGCCCCGGACCGTCATACGATGCATAATCGAATGGCGTTATCCAGAACTCGAGGACAAGGTTTCCACTCTCACCGGGCTTAAAATCATAGTCATACGCATAGTTTGCCCAGGGAAACCTGCATACCCACGGTTGACAACCCCAAAGAAGACACCACTGGTTATTCACCGGTGGAGTAAAAATATGGTAATTCTGAGCATGAACACCGGCAAAGCGCATATATCCTTCAATCCTGTCTTCTATTTGAGTGTTCTGGATAAATGGTCCGCCGGAAATATCTGCATCGATGCTGATTTCAAAGATATCGTTCTGATATCCGCGGCCTTGTTGAAGGGCATCTTCATTAAATATACCGAAATCCCAGTAATCATCATACGCCTCATAGAGGAAGTAGAGACGGTTCAAGTCTTTGACCCAACCTACCCGAACCTTTATATCAATATCGTTCGTATCGACTTTACCATCGGGAAAACCGCCCGTTGTGCCATCGAGCTGATCCGTCCGGTACGTGTATTCTTCTCCGACAATGTCCCAGTCATTGATTTTACCGTCGATGGAGGGTATCATGGTACGTGGAAACTGGAAGATTTTAAACTCAATTTCCGGCCGCTCAAGAGCAAAAACCGGTGAAAACGATGTTCCGGTCAGCAACAGAATCATCAGGATCATTCTCATCATATTACATGCTTCTTTCTTATTCTGATTCACATTGAATTATTCTCATTTATATTCAGGAAAGCCCTGTGAAATAAACAGGGCTTTCCTTTTAGAAGACACTATCTACTTTAGGAAAGGGTTTTATTTAAGAAGTGTCATCTTCATGGTCTTTGAGAAATCGCCGGACTTCACAGTGTAGAAATATACACCATTGGATAATCCGGTAGCATCCCAAACGACCGAATGCTTACCTGAATCCAGGAAATCATTTACCAGCGTATCAATCTTCTGGCCTGAAACGTTGTAAATCTCGACCGTTACATGATTACCCTCGGGAAGGGTGAAATTGATCGAGGTGCTCGGGTTGAACGGGTTCGGCGAGTTCTGGTCGACAGCGAATGCCCCCTGAACCTCTTCTTCCACCGCTATCCCGCCTGGCTCATTGGTGATTTTACCGCCAACTGAATCGAAGGCAACGTACATTGTTTTATCATATTGACCTATTACAACGGTCGTACCTTCCATAATACGTTCATGGCAATGGTACATGCCATCGTATTGTGAGCCGCTGTCGCAGACTGTTCCGCCACCTTTGTTTAAAAAATTATTCTCAGGTATGGTATCTGAAAAACCCATAAGACCGATTGCAGTACCATCCTGCGTTGCAACACCAAAGTTTACCATTGCTCGTCTGCTGAGAGCGAGTACAGTAAATCCGTTAGAATCAAGAGAAACATGTCCCCTTCTGTTACTTTCACCTTTAGGATCGAAAAGACAGCACCACGCAGGTTCCATATCCGGTGCCCATGCAACATCCATCCAGTAATCACCGTTTTTGTTTTCCCAGAGTACCATGTCCGTCTCATCATCCGCGTCTTCAAGAATCCGGGAGGTATCAATAAACTGTTGTAAACAGCACATGTGACTGGTTATAACCCATTTATTGTTTCCACGGGAGTACATATTATGTAAAGAACCGTTAATGTAACCGCTGGGATTATTATCATCCGGGAAATACCAATCGTGCATCATTTTGTCAAGAAGAACTTCGCCGTCAAAGGACACGGCCCTTAATTTAGTCCACTCAATCTCATATTGATGCATACCAGGCGATACAACATATATATAATTTCTGTCCGTATATGCCGATGGTTTCTGTGACCGCCGGTCAAGTGCAGCACCAAGGTCTTTCCATGTCAGCTCATCCCAGCCGAGCCAGTCTTCATCAAGAATGGCCTCACCATCAGAAATAAACTCCCATTTTAACATGGTAGTTGTCATTGCATCGACATTTCTGGAGCAGTGATAAAAAATACTATAATCATTGGGGTCAAAAACCGGACCACCAAAATCAAAAAATCCGGGATCATTCATAACAGCATTATCCGGATATATTGCACAGTCTGTAGTTTGCAACTTTGTTAGATCGAATGGGTCACTTCCTATTATCCACTTAAAATGAACTCCATGGGACTTCCAGGGTAGACCAGCAGCTTCTGTAGCAGCGCCAAAATTAGTGAAACCACCTATAATAATAGGATTCGTCAGTGGCAGCCCGTCCTCGCCTAATTCATATACGTAGGATTGCTGGGCATCCCAGTCTTTTCCAATCGGGATAAAATCGCAGACGAATTGTCTTGGGGTTTGATCATCATACGCCCAGAGATAGTAGTCGTACGTTCCTGCAGCCACAGCATTACCGTCCTGGTCAGTTCCGTCCCATACAATTGTAGATTCCCCGGGGGATCTATCGTATTTCTGAGAAACATAAACTGTTGTGTCGATTTTGTTTACATAGTGCCAGCCGAGATAACCATTTTCTACTTCTCCGATATCCTGACCCTTACCAAATGTGTTTATGACAAGCCACATCGCTGCGGGTGTTCCCGCAACAGTAAGCGGAATGGATACATCAGTCCCATCAAACTGGTATGCGATTTCAGCAGGAGCAGTCAATGTCAGAATTGTCGGTACGAAATCTGCGGAAAACGCGAACGCAGGTACCAGAAACATTGTAACTGCAATGACTAATAATTTCTTCATAATTCCGTCTCCTTATTTAGTTCAATTTTTCATAGAATATTAAATTCAATTCACATTCTACGCATTTTAAACATCATATTATCTCATATATTATGTCTCCTTTCATGATAATAATGGTTATAATACCTATTTATAGCTCATCACATTTTTATGTACCCACTCATAAAAGGAAAAAGATAGGAAGACAAAGGATTAAATAACATGAGAAAGAAGAACTTATACATTCACGGGTTAATCACGGAAAAATCAAGGCTTCAGCTAAAGTAACCTTACCTGACAATGACAACCTGAGAATAATTAATAACATAATCTAAGGATTAAGAATCTTTTCTTCTAAAATCTCATTAATTGAAAAATATTTATACTATCGCAATTATTTACAGGTACTCATTATTGTGAAGAACCGAAAAATTTATTTTAGTTTATTTAACCACCTCCTTGTCATTCGATACTATATAAATATATCTACATGGAAATGTTTATGTGAGAATTAGCGGCAATATTTCATACTGGATGGTTTTTTTGGATATACTTTAAAAATTCTGCAACCGCATACCTTCAATCACATTTTTTTATGGAGCAGAATCTTAATCATTCCACATCGCCCATAAATTAATTGTCAAACGAAAAAGTTTATGTAATCAAAATTTACACCAGTTCAAATCTTATAAAAATTAACTTTACTGAACAGAGGAAAAGATATCCATTTTCTGCTGGGCAATGCTTCCTTCCTGGGTCAAAGCAAATACTACCATATTAACACCTATCTTTAACTGCGGTTCATTGTTTACGTTAGCAGCCCATTTTATTGCATAACCTTTATCTGAGTATATCGCTACAAGCCTGTCGTCAATAGTAATTCCTTCCAGGTAAAGAACCTGTTTATACATTGTAACAACATTAATACCGGTTGAATATCCGCCCGTAGAATTTGCTGAAGTTTTAACTTCCGAACCTTGGGGAGGACCCTCATCAAAATCAAAGAAACAATGATATACCGGGTGGTCATTGGGAATGGGAAGGAATTTTGCATCATTTCCAAGAGCATCTCGCAGCATTTTTCGCAATGATGCTTCCCCGGCCCCAAATTCGTCTTCAGGCTTACCATTGTCCAGCACAGCAAACCCGCCTTTCCTGAGGTATTCGCCAAAATTCTTTGCTTCGATTTCTGTTAATTCAAACTGCCCGTCAACACACAGGAATACAAACGGCGTATTGAATAGTTTCCGTGAATCAACAAAAAGATGTTTGTCAACTCTTGACCTTATACTTGTATAACGGTTCACAGCATCGGAGAGATGTATAACCGCTCGTTTATAAGACGGTTCAAGCTGTGCACCCCATAAGGTGGCAATATAAATAAAACCCTTAATACTCTTTTTATCATTCGGATCCTGGATAATCATGGCTTTGAACTGGCCGGTATCAAGGTCATCGAGAGATATCATTTCTTCTTTCATGGAAATTTGCTTTTCCGGCTCTCTTGTTGCTGTCATTTCAATATCAATACCTTCCGGAATAAAAACATTTATGTTTTTATCAATATCCATCGAGGTATCAAATTCATACGAAGCCACTGTGCCGAGAAGGTTTTGCTGGATAGATTTTGTCTTTATTTCTGCGGTCGGCTTTCTTTGAACAATCTCTTTTTTCTTGTATTCTCTCTGCTTGATACGTTTTTTCTTGAATTCAAAAGGCTTTGTCATCCTCGGACGGCGGATAACAAGCTCCATTGTTGGGGGTTTTACAACCTTAACCTCGGTTCGTTTGAACATAAAATATGAACCTATCGCCGCATGAAACGAAACCGCCACTACAAGCCCGAGGAAGAGCAGCTTCTGTGTTTCTCTCTCGAGCTTTTCCATATTAATGGCATCAGAAGCGCCTCTGAATCTCCCGGATACTTGCTTTTTTACCATGTGAATCACCTCACTTTTAGCTTATATAATCACAGTTTATATCAAATCCGATTATTTCTTTCCTTACGTGATCGGTTCTCATTGCCTCTAATATATAAAAATTTAAAAAAAATAATATTTTATGCATAATGATTTATGTTTCATGCTTTTATAATGAGTAACAATAGTGAAGAAACAATTAAAAGTTACTCTAAAACTACCGGTACTTAATAACCCATATACATTTTCACAAAGACTGAAGAAGATTTATATTCTTCGAAATTACGGTATTTTTCAAAATACTTTATTTGCTCCAAGTTAAATCCAAAACTACCCCATATTTCAAATCCAAAATAGGACGATCTGTTTTCAACCTGGAGTATATAGTTCACCTGTTTGTAATCGTTGTGGCTCTGGATATAGTCATGATAAAGCATCTCAAAACCTTTGAATCCTTGAACGCCGTATGTAATATTGGTGCTGTCTGAAACACGGTATTTCAAGTAAACAATTGGTATACGCATCATGTAATGATCGAGTGGATTGAGTGAATTCGAACGGTCCTTCTTATATAAACGGAATTTGAGTCCCGGTGAAAATGTCCAATTTCTCCATTGCTTTGTGTAAATAAACTTGTTTATCATTGCAAACGTCGAAACAATATCTTTTGGCTGGAACGTGTTGTCATACATGGTTCCTTCAAGCTGCTTGTTCTTCTCGAATTTCACATGATTCTCTAAGGTTATTGAAGGGACAACCCTGATTCTGGAATCGAGAAATAATTTTTGTACCTTTGAATTTCTGTACTCAACCTCATCATAGTATAAATCACGGCTATACCGTGAATATTGGTGCCATCCATGTGCAAAATATGACGTTTTGGTCGGGACAACACAAAACTTGTCCTGGATATTGTCCTGGACTCTTTCATACCTGTATTCAGCATAAATTTTCCCAACAGTTAATATATCATAGTTAAAATTTGTCTTGAAATAATCGTCATAAGTCCGGTTATCTAAACCCACTCCTTTTGTACGTAAAGAGCCAATAAATAGATTAACATTTTCCTGGGGAGAAAATCTAAAATAAAGATGACGGCCCTGACGATCAAGGTCATACGGTGTATCGTACTTCATATCATCTTCACGGAAATCAGGAATAGTGTTATTATTGAAATCGTCGCCGAAAACATACTCGTCAGGATCAACATCAAACATCAAAAACGGTTCATCATAATCCGGTAAACCGTTATCATTTTTCTCGTTATCAGGATAACCGTCATGATCCAGGTCATTGCCGGGGAAAACACCATCCGGGTCCGTCAAAGATGCTATTGTCCATCCCATTGCCCTACTTTGAAATTGTGTGTCCGGATACTGGTCATCATCATCATTGTCTTCTATCATGGTCATCCTTACCGTATCATTACGGCAATCCATAGTATTACCCGCAATTTCCGAAGGAATAAAGTAGTTCATATAAGGTCGGTAAAATTTCCCCATTTTGAAGTATTCTCCGGCAAAACCAAAACGTGACCAGTCTTTCTGGATGGTTATATAATATGCATGATCGGTCTGGGAAGAGTGGTGACCTTCACGAGAGTTTATATCCGTAGGCGGATTTGGAGGCAAACCGGTCGCGGGAATGCCATCGGAAAACATGAAAAAATGGGAATTGGTGACAAATTCCCCATTTACTCTAAATCCAAGGTAATTAAAATGAGCATCAAATCCATACATTACATTTCCAACTTCATATCCAAAATCTATACTTATCGTCCTGATGTTTGAACCATCCTTGATATTACCATCTGCCTGTGCCATTGTCCTCCAGTATTGCGCGTTATAAAACAAGAAATTTTCGCCTATTGGGTCATGACCACCTGTAACATCCTTGGTATATATCTGAGAAGTCTGAATTCGATAGTCATTCGCGACCGTAACATCAACCTCAACACGCTTCACTCTATCGGTAATACTGCCCAGATCAAATATGTACGCAACATATTCATTTCCGTTTACCTCTACAGGTTTACCTCCGGGATCGATAATCCTATAATATTTTTTTCCTGTTTCAATATCAAAATTATCGGTTAGAGTCTTGGTATTCCAGCCCCTCATATAATCATTTATATACAAGTAATCAAGATATTTAGGCAAGCGCTCATCAATTGTAAGTTGGTCGAAGGACAATGCTTGGCCGCTATAAGAATAACCGGGTTCTAAATAGTTTTTCTCAGATTTAGTTGAAACAGCTGTTATGCGTTCATTTTTTAAATTATCAATAATAATGAGCGGTTGGATATCTGGACGGTAAACACCATCAACTTTAAGTTTTACATCATGAACAATCGGCCCATTACCATCATGAGGAGAATCATCAACAATTCTCACCGCATACAATATTGGAGTTGGATCATAGTCTGATACCGTACCTTTAAGATCAGCTCCTCCATCTCGCGTTCCCTGTGCTGAATACATATTTGCGTATGTCGTACCGAGAGTTAAAGCACCAATCTTCCTCCGAAACTGCAGTGCTCTCAACATAAGACTGCTTGTGGTTTTAGGAGTATTTTGCCCTCGTGCAAAAGGATCTATAAAAGCGCCACTTCCAATTAAGATGGAATTCACTGCACTTGCCTGATAGTTCGCCGACTGAAAATCAACTTTTACACCCGTTATATTCGGGATACTTGTTGTAAGAGGAGTTAATTTCATTCTCACTGCAGTAGCACCTACTGCGGATATTGCCCAATCATCAGTGGATTCTCTCGCTACCCATATTCCATCTGTACCAACAACCTCATTTATATATCCGGAAGGTCCCGAATACGAAGAGGTGCCATCATCATTGTGTGTTTCAGACCAGATTTTAGCTGATTTTGTCATTTTGGTCAGTCTGTCGCCAAACTGGTTGTAATACCACCTATTACGGCGATCCTCGATGACATAATAGTTCTCAAAACCTCTGAAGGCGTAGTTCTCGTAACGGTCGTTCATCTCGTAGTAATCATATCCCCATTTTGGATAGAGATCATAATTCCTTCCGAAATTACCTGTAAAGGTTTGGTTTTGGGCATGGTTGTTAGAGGTGTTCAGCGCGCTCAACCGTTCTTCGGTCGACATTTCAAGCCAGTCTTCATTGGTTAATTTGCGTAATTCATGAAGGTTCTGGGCAGAAAGAGTGGAGGTAAAAAGGAAAAGAACAATTAATAATAAAACCTGAAAGCATGTTTTCACGATAACCCCTCAAGATATTTGAAAGAATACAGAATTAAGTACTTTGAACCCTTTCAACAGGTTTCTTTTATTGTATTTTCAGTTTATTAAATAAAAGAATTATATAATTATATATCAGTATAAAGACAACCCCATATTATTACGTAGTTATTACGCATATAATATACGTAGTAATTGTGATTAAGAATTTGATTGTATTCGCTTGGGGTAGATTATAAGTTAATATATTTCAAAAATATATCCAATATTTCGCGGTGTTTTTTATAGTGTTTTTTATGGTGTTTTTTATAGTGTTTTTTTGGGTCATCCAAATAATGAGTACCTAATAAAGAAATAACAAGGAAAAAATGTGGATATCATTTTAAAATTTCCCATAGAAATAAACTTTAAAAGAGAGGGGCAACTGATGTCCAAGAATTCAATATATCATGGATTTTGTGTATATGGCAACAAATATTTTTTTAAAACTGAGTACCGTGAAGGGGAACTATTTATTCATATTAAAAAGAGGCCTGAATATCAATACTGTGTGGATTGTGAATCACGAAACGCAGCAAGAAAAGGTCATGTTGAGCGTGAACGAAAGACATTGCCGATAGGTAAAAAGAACGTATATATGGCTCTCCTATCTGCAAGGTTTTTCAGTCGTTTATTCCAAAATATGCGGGAAAAGAGCCCTTGCCAAGCTTCATCACTATATTTTACAATATTTTAAGACTTTTTCAGGAGACCCTAATTTATTATTGACTTTAAAAATCATATTTTGTATTTTACCATGTCTGGAAAATATGATATTCAGGTTCCGGTGTAACTCAATGGCAGAGTGAGCGGCTGTTAACCGCTAAGTTGTAGGTTCGAATCCTACCACCGGAGCCATAACTGTAAGATACTGTTATTATTGATTTTATAATTTATGCCTGATGAGACACCTTTGAACATTTTACGTTCTTCTGCTTAAAATTACTTATACTCAGAATTTTCTCCTGAAATACTCCTGTTTTACTCTTTCAAAATTTCATGGCCGTTATTGTCCATTTTAGATAAATTATTATATTAAAAAATAAAATCACATTTTTATCAGATTTTTCATTGGGTCTGATATAGCTCAAATGGCTGTATATAGGTTCTTAGCATAGAAACTATATAAGCCCTAGTTATGTGTGTTATCTACAAACCATATAAAAGGGAAACTGGTAAATGAGAAATATCCGCAATTGTGTTTATACCGCCAATCTGGAATTATATAAATAATTGTTTTATACTCTCGATGTAGCTTATTAGAAAGAACGCAGATGAAGATAATTTTAATATCAATTGGAACTCGCGGAGATATGGAACCTTTTCTGGCAATAGGAGAAATATTGAAAGAAAAAGGACATCAGGTAATCTGTGCTTTCCCGGAACAGTTTAGAGACCTCGATGAAGATTCAAATATGGAATTTGCTTCTTTGGGGAAAAAATTTATTGAGATGTTGGGTAGTGATGATGGAAAAACTGCTCTTGGAGGGGGTGGTTCAGGTTTAAAGAAAATGCTTGCTTATATTAGACTTGCTATAAATCAAACAGAAATCAATAAAGAATTAGTTAACAAACAATATGAATTAATTGAAAGTGAAATTCCTGATAGAATTGTATACAATGGGAAAGCCATTTACCCAATAATTTGGGGATTAAATAATAGAGGAAAGAATATTCTTGTAAGTCCGTTACCTTATATGCACTATGTAAGAAATCATACACATGTTGCTTTTAATAGCAATTATGGTTCTTTTTTAAATAAACTAACCTATTCATTAGCGAATTTTGGGTTGGTCACCACAGTAATGATAACAAAAAGGTGGTTGAAAATCACAAGAAAAATAACCCGAAAACAAATAAAAAATGCCCTATTGTCGAATAAGGCGATTTATACAATTTCTCCCTCCCTTTTTTCAAGACCGGATTACTGGAATGAGAATCTTAAAGTATTGGGGTATCACGAGAGAAAAAAGGTAATAAGCTGGCTTGCAAACAAAGACTTAAATAATTTTTTAGAAAAACATAATCGAATACTCTTTATTACTTTTGGCAGTATGACCAATCCTGAACCGGAAGAAAAAACTAAAATAATTATTGATATACTTGAACGAAATAAAATTCCTGCAATAATTAATACTGCATCTGGAGGCCTTGTTAAACCTGATAGATTTGATTCTGAACTAATATACTTTGTTTCTCAAATTCCTTACGAATGGATTTTTCCAAAAATATATGGCGTAATTCATCATGGAGGTTCAGGGACAACTCATTTGGCAATTAAATATGGATGTGCAACAATGATTATCCCACATATAATTGACCAATTTGTTTGGAATAAAATTATTTATAATATGGGTGCCGGGCCGAAAGGGATAAAAATAGGTAAAATTACAACGAAAAACCTTGAGCCGAAAATTCTTGAATTAGTGAACAATGCTTCCTTCAAAAAGAAAGCGGAGAAAGTAGCCAGTCAAATGGAAAAAGAAGATTTAAGAGAAGAATTGTATAACTCAATAGTGGAGTAAACTGGCTACTACACGCGTTACAAATAATTTGGCAGTTAGTGGTTTGCGTAGTTCTATACCTTAACTTATGTTTACTATAAATTGATAATAATGATGCTTTATAATACCAAACTATTCAAACCTCAGCCGTTTGAAAAACACACATAACAAAGGCATCAACTCGGAACCAAAACGCCTTCTGGGTTTTAGAGTTTTTTAATCCGGCCGTGTGGACTGGTTGCGTGAAAAGTAGTCGCCGCTTGGTTTTGGTCCGGTTATGCCCGGACATTAGGCTGCGAGTTGGAGGCGATGTGGCTGATAGATACAAAGTGCGCTTACGGCGGGAATTGAACCCGCGTCCAATAATCCTAAGAAACTAATTCATCAATAAAAATAATCTTTGAGTTTGTTAATAATCTCGTTAAACTTATCCTTGCATTGTTCTTCATTATCAATCCAGGTTAACTGTCTTAATTTCCGCTCTGTCAGATATTTTCTGATTTGTAGATTTTCCTTGTTATTTTCAATAAATTTAATAATTTCTCTTGGAAGTTTCAGGAGGTTAAGGTATTGTGTAATCCGTGCTCTTGATACGCCGAAAATTTCTGCAACTTCGGCCTGAGTATCCACACCTTTTCGTTCGAAACATTCCTGGTAGCAGCATGCTTCGTCAAGGACAAAAGAATGGTTATTGAGATATTCGAGGCGTTTTATATCTCTTGCCCACACTCGTCTTGAGGGAGGCAGACCTGATGGTTTTGGGCCAAAATTCACTGTTTGTCTTCGGCTGTCAAGACTTATATGGTATTGTTTTTCAATGAGATACGAGAGTCGCGAATGGTTCGTCTCGTGTCCAGACCGGAGAGCCATAATTATTTAATAAAAACAACAACTTATGTGATGCAAATACAGTAGGTAAACAGTAGGTAAATCGAGATTTTCATTTCTGGTTTTTCAAAGTACATTTTACGTATCCCTTTTCTTTATGCCAATGAGAAACTCTCGTAGACTTCTAATAACTACTTGTAATGTATTAGCCATACCTTCTCTACACTCCGATGCTCCCGCGAATAATAAGTGAAACATTTTTTAAATTTAGCCTTTTTCCTCTGCGGAGGAAAACGATGCGACACATCAAAGAATGTTTTCGGCTTTTCTATGAAGCCGGGCTGAACAAGGCCCTGATAGCCCGAACATTGAGCATTGGCCGAAGTACGGTCTGGGATTACCTGAAGAAGTTCGCAGAAACGGGACTATCATTTGAAGAGGTATCAAGCTGGGGTGAAGAGGAATGAGACAAGAGACTTTACACAAGGTCGGAAAAAACGTACCAGAAAAGCTATGTTAATGCTCACTTGGAAAACGCCCCTCGTTTACCACATAACCACAGCACTACGACACGATATATATTTTTTTGATTGGAAAAATTAATGAAACAGAGTATGTTCATAATGATGAATTTTACAGGTACCATCCGGCACACTTGAGATTTTTGAAGAGCGTCGTTTCGCTCCGATTACAAAGTGCCGGTTAAAATCGTAATGAGGTGCCGGATAGGCCGGAATAGGCATAAATTTTATAAATACAAATAATTAAGCATCAAATGATGTAATATTTTTAACAGAACACACCATCAAAAAAGGGGATTTGAGATGAAAAAAACGACATCGATGTTTTTCGTCCTTGTGTTCATCATGCCGGTTCTGGTTCTGGCACAACCCGAACCATACAGTATGCTCGATTCGAAACCTTATGATCCGGAAACTCATCCGAACATAGACATGTTTATATCAAGCTGGAAAGAATCTGCCCCGCGAGCGCTGCATGGATCCCTCGTAGAACGAGCTATTTTCACAAGGTGCGAAGAAGACCCTCTCCATCCTGCTACAAGAGGCGCTGTTCTGACCGAAATAAAACGACTCAGCCATGCAATGCTCGAAGCTCACACATCAACAACTCCCTCGACTCTCACGGGCGAGCAGGAAATATTTTACATCGATTCCGGAAAAGGTATTATAAAAACCGGGAATAAAACAGCCGATCTCCGGGAAGGTGTTTGTGTCTTAATGCCATTGGGTATCGAATTCACCATAACAAACACCGGGGATGAATCTCTGGGTATGTATATCATCGTCGAACCTGTTCCCGAAGGTTTTCAACCAAAAAAAGAGATGGTTGTAAAAGATGAGAATCTCCTGCCGTTAGGCGGTACCACCGGCCACTGGTGCCATATCACCAAGGCCGTATTCAATAAAGAGGACGGGCTTGCCACACTTTCCGGATTATGCCCGGTATGGTTTGATCCAATGACAATGGGGCAGCCACACAGTCACGGTCCGGGTGTCGAAGAAATCTGGTTTGCCCTGAAAGGCGATATAACCATACTCCTTGGCAAACAGCTTCGTAAACTCCCGCCCGGAACGGCTTACAAGATCCCTCCCGATGGAAATACACCGCATTCCACAATAAATGTTACCGATAAACCCATAAAGGTGTTCTGGTTAATGAAAAATGTTCAACATGAAATATTACCATACAGCCAGCTCGATTCGGAACCGTACAATCCCGAAGTTGACGCCCACATAGATATGTATACGAGCAATTGGAAAGAATCAATGCCGCAAAAAACTCATGGTGCTTTGGTGGAAAGGGATATTCTTACAAAGGGAGATCCAATGAATCCGCCTGTCAGAGGCGCTGTTCTCGAGTATGCTCATCGTTTTACCCATGCCTCGCTCGGTGCATATGAATCAACATCGCCAACCACTCTGGAAAATGAACAGGAAATATTTTATATCCTTTCCGGAAAGGGCTCGATAACAGCCGGCAGCAAAACCGCCGAACTCTATCCCGGAATCGCCGTTCTTATGCCGGCAAAACTTGAGTTTACCATGAAAAACACGGGCGCTGAAACAGTAACCATGTATCTCATATCAGAACCCTATCCCGAAGGATTCCGTCTGAACAAAGAAATGCTCATTGCGGATGAAAACAAGCGAGCATGGAATAAGGGCAATCCTCACTGGGTCGGCCTTTCAAAGCCTCTTTTCAATACCCAGTCCGGGCTGGGTACGATTACAAATATCATAACGGTACAGTTTGATCCCATGACATTCTTTCACCCTCACAGTCACCAGGAAGGCATAGAAGAAGTCTGGACTGCAGTCTGCGGCGATATTCATGTTTTACTCGGTAAACAAATCCGTCACCAGCCGCCCGGTATGGGTTATATGATACCGCCGGACGGGAAAACGCCGCATGCAAATTTCAACGTCTCCAATGACAGGATAAAACTTTTTTATTTCGCGAGATTCCCGGGCAGTGAACCACGAAAGTAATCTGCATTTTTGGAATAAGAGAAAGGGTGCGAAAAAGCTCATTCATACCAGCATATTGAAAAAAAGGTTCAACTGACAGTATTCAGCGTTCTGCTTTTGTAAATCGTTTCAAAATAATCATAGAGCAGATTGCTGATTCTTAAAGATGTTTCCGGATGGATCGAATCTTACGGTTGATTCTTTTCAAGAATTATTGACATTACTCATCATACCAAAGAAGAGCGTTTATCCTTTTATTTCAGACGATTTGAAATAGCATTGTTTACATTTGATGCAATTATGTGAATCCACATCTTCCGGATGCACGATATGAACCGGACATTCTTTTAAATAGTAACCTTTACCGGTTGACTGTTTTTCAGTCGGAGGATGGACAAAAACGGAAATGCGGTTGAAAAGTCCTAAAAGAGCACCGAGAGGACAACCCATACGGCAAAACGGCCGTCTGATGATAATCGATAGATATATCATACCCATAAGAATGCCCACCTTAAACCAGAACCACCAGCCAACCATGTCCAATATTGTGCTTTTGCTGCTGAAAATGTCAGGCGAACCGAAATGAGATTCAATCAATGCATCCGATACAATCGGAATTCCCGCCTCAAGAGTGCCGGCAGGACAAAGCGTGCAGAAAAAAGGTTCTTTCACAATAGGTGTAATAATAAGGACGAGCACGAGTAAAGAAGCATATTTCCCATATCCTGTCCACACCGGCAAAGAGTATTTTTTTCTTGAAATTTTACCGAGTAAATCCTGAAAAAACCCGAAAGGGCATACATGACTGCAGTAAAAACGTCCGGCAGTAAGGGCAAAAAATCCTGTTACTCCCAGTGCAAGAAATGGAATCGATCCGATAATGATAAAATGCTGTATTGTTCCTATCGGACAGGCTCCCTGTGCAAGCGGGCAGGCATAGCAGTTGAGAACGGGCACGGTCAGGAAGGCAAAATGATTGGGCCCGATAAAGGGTATATTAAAGATCAGTACCCCGGTAATTTGCCACCATATCCTGTTAATTTTCCCCTTCATAAACTATTTTATCCCTATACAGGAAAAACAGAGCAGGGTGGCATTTGAAATAATATCCCAGAATTCTTCTCTCATTATACCGGCTGTTACAAAAGCGATAAAAAGGATAAAAAGGGATATTTTTATCATCAAACGTAATTTAGGGTTTACCACGGTCAAAATTCCGTTTATGAATTTGACTCCACATATTCCTGAAAATCAACTTTATCCAAATAGAGTTCATTTTTCATATAATCAAGGATTTTACTGAACTTTTCTTTCGGAATGTATCCGGGAATCACGGTAACCGGTTCGCTTTTCTTGTCTATGAAAACATAGGATGGCAGGCCGGTCACTCCGAAAGCTCCTGCCATTTGCCTGAACGTCATGGTTTTATCCTTAAAAGTCCCCGTTGTTTTTGTATCTTGTGTGTCGATCCGGATTGTGATCCAGTCTTCATCAAAAATCTTCTGTATTTCAGGATTTGAAAACGTTTTTTCATCCATGACATCACACCATTTACACCAGTCTGCATAAAAATCAACCAGCACCGGCTTTTTCTCTTTTTTCGCTGCCGCCATTCCCTGGTTCCAGTCATGATACCAGCCTTTTTCATCTCTGGAATCAACAATTAATTCTGCGGTTTCAGTCTGTTGTGCTTCGGAGTTTTTATATGCAGTTTCAGTCTGTTGTGCTTCGGAGTTCTGTTCCGCAGTGGCCGTTTCATCATTTTTACCGCAGGCGAATATAAGTGCAAAAACCGCCAGAAATATCAGAAAAAAATTGAATAGTTTCATTCTAAATCCCTTCATAATAAATGTATGCAAATAATATATACCTTATTAAACGAAAATAGCAAATAGATGTTTCAAATATTATAGTGTTATAGTAAATATAATATATTAAAATGCGTTGACAAGAAACTTTTTCTCCATAGCGCTTTAGAACGAGTAATAATGAACCTTTAACTTTGAAGTGAAAACATCTATTTGGTAAAGGTTTCCCTGATCACTATGTCGGCGGCTTCAAGAATGTGTTCCGCGCGAAAATCACAGGGGATTGTCTCCATGTGAGAATTGTTTTCACCGGATTGGTTGTCAATTAAGATGCCACGCATGTTTGCAGAGTATGCCGCTTCCATGTCACGAGGTGCATCACCGATGAAAAAAGTTTGTGAAAGATCGATCTCATAGTCTTTCGCTGCCTTAAGAAGCATTCCCGGTTTCGGTTTACGGCAGGAACAGCCATCAGATTTCTGGTGCGGGCAGTGGTATACTCGCACTATCTTTCCCCCTGAATCAAGGATTGTAGCGAGCATATAATCATGTATCGCCGCAAGCTCGTCCTCCGTTATTATACCTCTGGAAATGCACGACTGATTGGTTACTACAATGATGCCAAAACCGGCATCGGTAAGCTTCTTTATTCCCTCGAGCGCATGGGGCGCCCATTCCCATTCTTCGATTGACCTGACGAAATCGCCGCGTTCAACATTTATGACTCCGTCACGATCCAGAAAAACAAAAAGTCTATGATGTTTATGCGGCGTTTGTTCTTCAGTCATATCAGTTATTTTTTTTAATACGGTTTATTATGCTTGTTGTAGAAACATTATCTACAAGAGATATGAGTCTGATCTTACCGCCGTAGGATTCGACAATATCATGCCCTACGACTTTTTCCTTTGAATAGTCTGATCCTTTTACAAGGACATCCGGGCGTATTTCTTTTATGAGGTTTATGGGGGTATCATCATCGAAAAGAATAACGAAATCAATACTTTCCAGAGCTGCCAGCAGGTGGCTGCGTTCTTCCTGAGGAAGGATAGGTCTTTTGTTACCTTTCAGCGCCCGAACAGAGCGGTCGGTATTGAGGCCGACAACAAGTACATCTCCAAGCCCACGTGCTTCGTTCAGAAAGGTAATGTGGCCAACATGGAGAAGGTCAAAACAGCCGTTTGTAAAGACAATTTTTTTGTCTGATTTTTTAAGCTCGTTCATACGTCCGAGAAGAGTTTCCAGGTCGACAATTTTGTCCGAAGCCGATAACCCAAATGCATAATCCATTATTTCCTCAGGAGTTGCGGCTGCTGTCTGGTGTTTGCCGACAACAATACCTGCCGTAATATTTGCCAGATAACACGCATCGGTAAGCGATGTTCCGCAAGCAACTGCCGCTGCTAATGTGGCGATAACCGTATCTCCGGCACCGGTGACATCGTAAACCTCTCTTGTTCGTGCATGAATGTGATACATTGGAGCGTTTTTCTCGATAATGGCCATGCCATCAGGGCCTAAAGTTATCAGCAGGTTTGAAATATCGAACGCTTTCATTAATGCACGCGCCGGTTTTTCGATTTCCTCCGGTGAAAGGTTAACGATTCCCGCAGCTTGGGATAATTCCGAAAGATTCGGGGTAACAATATACGTATTCGTATATTTCCCCAGATCCGAGGATTTCGGGTCTACAATAACACATTTACCCGCATCAGTGAGATTTTTTACCAGACCGTTCGTTACCGTTCCCTTTGCATAATCCGAAATAATGACAACATTTTCCGGTGCTTGCAGAATAGTTTCGATAAGCTGTTTTTCGACTGAATATTCAATTTCGGCGGTCGTTTCCTTGTCTACCCGCAGGACCTGATTGCCACGGGAAATCAAACGTGTTTTACGGGTGGTCGGACGTCCCTTTACCGTTATAATTCCGCTGTCATCGACTCCGGATTCACCTATCAGCTTACGGAATTGTTTACCCTCAGGATCATCCCCGACAACGCTGAAAAGATGCACCCGGGCTCCAAGAGAGGTGATATTAACCGCAACATTTGCAGCGCCTCCGGGAACATATCTTCTCTCATGCTCGTTAATGATAGGTTCGGGAGCTTCCGGGCTGATACGTTCCGAATCCCCGATAATGTATTCATCGAGCATAACATCCCCGACAACAATAACCGATATCGATGCTATGTCATCAAGAAGGTTTGCCAGCCGTTTTCGCACTTACATTCTTTCCTTTTCAATAATGATCGATGATGCAAGAAGCGGCAGCATTATCTCGTGCTGTCCGATCAGATTATAAGCCTGTGCTCCGGTGAGTCCGGGACGTTTGAGAACATTTTCCGCGGGTCTGTAGTGATGAATCATATCCATATTAACAGTCGTGAAATTGTACACTTTATGTCCCATATTTCTCGCTGCCGAAAGAGTCTTTAAAAATACTTCCGGGAGTACAACCGCGGAACCGAGGTTTATATAAACACCTCCCTCAAGCCGTGCTATGTGGTCGGTATATTTTTTAAGGTCGATGAAAGTGGCTTTACCGAGCACTGCGCCGTCCGCATTAGGAAAAACATGTATCGTATCCGTCCCTATGGCTATATGTACCGTTACATCAATATCGAGTCTCTCCCCGGCAGCCTGAATACTGATATCATTGTGAGGGAAGCCGGAATTGTATATGAACTTGCCGACAGATTCACCGGCGCCAATGTTCTCACTGATACCTGATTCCATAGTATCGTTAAGCATCTTACCGGTTTCTTCCACCATGCCGAAAGAACCGTCCTGAAGAGTATGAGCTACATCCTCGGATGTTTCTCCAATATACGACAGCTCAAAATCGTGAAGGGATCCTGCACCGTTCATTGCAACACAGGTGAGAATACCGCTTTCCATGAGATCGATGATTATACGGCTCAGCCCGCATTTTATCGGATGGGCACCCATCGCCAGGATAACCTCTTTGCCCTCACTGGACGCTCTGGCAATAGCACGTGCCGTAAGTTTTATATCCTCTCCTCCGAGAATACGAGGGAGAGAATCATAAAAATCTATGAAGGTCTCGCCATGAGGTACATTCCCCAATTGGGAAACATTTACTTTATGTTTCCTTTTTTTTATAGATATTGTTTTAATCTTTGAAAAGTCCAAATTTTCATCACTCCCTCTATAAATGTTAGGTACAAGGTTATTGGCTTAAAATAATACCCCAGCCTTTGCTATGCAATAATCAATAACCGGTTGATCCGTATTTTTTTATTCGAATTTATCGAAGCAGTTGATAATAAACGAGCTATCAGTTTTTGCAAACAGCTAAAAAAACCACCATGCCGATCTTTTCTATAAATCAATTCATGCAATACATATATGGCATCACCATGAGTTGTTTGCTTGATACATATTCAATAGTGAGACTGAAAACCGAAAGGTGATTGTTGATAGCCAGGCTTTGCATGTTCGAACAATGGTTCTAAATTAATTAATTTCATATGTTTTATGTATTCACCGGTATATTTTAACACCTACCTTTGCCGCAGTATCTTCTATGTACTTCTTTGCTCCGGCGTATTCTTCATCGGGAATATGTTCGATGAGCAGTGTAATGGTGTTGCTGAGACGGCTTAATCTTACCAGATATGTTTCATAATTCAATATGCCTTTACCGGGCGCAACTTCAGTGAGATAAATCGACATTTTATGGAGACAAAGGGTATCTTTGGCATGTGAAGCGATAATAGTATCACCTAAAAGGTCGAACGACTCATTGATGAGTTCCGTGGTTCTGAAATAATTCCCGATGTAAATCATGTTTACCGGATCGATACAGACCTGCAGGCGCGGATCGGCACATTCCTCTACAATCTGTAAAAGCGCCCTGGGATTGTTCATGGCGGTCATGTTAGTAGGTTCAACTGCAAGTTTGACTTTCATTCCCGATGTATCCTTGAGAATCTTTTTCATAGCGTTTACAGAAGCTTTCCATGTTTTCCATGTCCAGTTATCCTTATGGGCAGACATTGCTCTGTCATAGCCGGCAGCACCTGTATGAGTGGTAACCATCGGACATCCGACTCTTTCCGCTGCTTCGCATGATTCGACAGTATACCGGTACACTTTCTCGCGTTCAATTGGATCGTAGTGAATATTGCTTCCGGTGGTATGCATGTCGAAAAAGGTTACATCATACTTCTTGAGAGCCGTATGGAGTTCCTTAATTTCTGCATCGGTTGCAGTTAGCCAGGGACTTGTCCTGATGGATGAGTTGGTAGATGTATAACCCATATCCCTGACCCGCTTAATAATTTCGGTTATACTTTCTTTTCCTTCCCTCGTGTAATTCAATGTGGTTTTGCTTCCCCATGATGCAAGACGGACCGTTGTCGGTCCGGGGGTCAGGTCACGTTCGAGGTCTTCCGGCGGGCTCCAGGGGTACAGAAACGGAGGATGCGTCGACTCTTGAGACGCTGCATGTGTAGATTTTGAGGATACCGCGCCAATCATCAAACCTGTGGAAACCGCACCTGTTTTTAATGCCGTTCGCCTCGATATGCTTGTTGACATGAAAACTCTCCCTGTATCGATTCATGGTTAGGTTTATCAATAATTATTTTTATAAATAGTACAAAAACTTTCTTTTCACTGTTTTTTACGGGAAAATATAAGTTTAATGTATAAGGTATTCCATAGGTAAAGTGTTCATTCTATCGCCAGAGATACCGTGTAGTATCCTGTTCATCGTGGTACAATAGGTATCTTCAATTTTGCATGATGAGCTCATCTTTCCATTTGAGCTGTTTTTCAATGTTATCGCGAAGTTTGTACTTGATTATATGTTCCTTTATGTCCGGCCCAATGATTTTGATCTTGGGAAGGTTTGCCTGTCCCAGTTCACCGGTTGCGCAGTAATTCAGATATCCCACATCTTCAAACGGAATACCCATTAATTCGGTACCGATTCGGTCAACTGAAAGAAAATCCGGTCCCGCAAGCGCTATCCTGTGGTCTAAAGGTGTGCCATGCGCCGGACCGTTTCCTTCCACACATTCAAAACCGTCAAGTACGGCAAAATCGGGACGGACTTTCTGCGCCAAAAGAAATATATTGAAATTGATAAGTTTCGGTGTTTTTCCCCCGGCATGCATCTTTGCCTTTTCGTTTACCTTCAATCGGGGGATTTTTATTGGCGCGCCCATAACCACATTCTTTAAGGTAAGCGTAACAACGACGCTGTTATGTGTTTTCAGGCGTGTGAGTGAGATAACATAGTTATTGGGATCAAGCAGGGTGTTAATAACGCGGATTTTGACAGGATACAGATTGTTATCCAGTATCCAGTGATATGTTGTTGGCTCGTTATTCATTTCAACGATTTTGACATTGTATTCATTTTCGAGAGTCTTATAACCGTATACTTCATCCCACCTGGGAGCCCCCGGGTTTTGAACGGCCGATTCTGCCACGATAATGTTCCGGTCGGTCATGGGCTTCAGAAAATCCAGTACCGCTCGTACTGCATCGGGGTGAGTGACCATAAGCAGTTTACCCTCCTGGCCGACACAATTGAGTTTAATAACAATCTGTTTCCCCTGTATACCTTCACGGATTTCTTTTTCAAACGGTTTTAACACGGTTGTAATATTGTCTCTTCTGTCATTTCCTTTTGTAAATGCGACACGGCTTTTACCGGGGTTGGCCGAGAATGTTTTCTGAAGTTTCGGCCCGTTCCCGAAATGTGATGAGCATCCGCTCAATCCAATCATTCCGAGCATCATACCGGCTGAACCCGCACACATTTCCTTTATAAAATCACGTCTTCCTCCGGGTAATTTACTGTATTTCATAATAGTATCCATAATCATTACCTCTTACATTGTCGTTTCCTTTGGTATGATGAGTAATGTCAATAATTCTTGAAAAGAATCAACCGTAAGATTCGATCCATCCGGAAACATCTTTAAGAATCAGCAATCTGCTC
>AQSL01000123.1 GCA_000403035.1 Candidatus Latescibacter anaerobius SCGC AAA252-E07
CCTGCCAATATCTTAAAGTCCTCAAATAAATGTAGTATTGAACTCACACGGATTTGTCGTCAGGAATCAATAATAATTTTTCATTCCGAATAAAGAAAATGATTGCATGAACAAGTAATAATAAGTATATATATAATATCTAAATCATAAAGTATATATATTATGATAAATCATTAGCTTTTTGCTGAAAGTCGGCTTTTCACTGATCTTTTTTAAAAAAGTCACAATATAGCATTTCTATCCTGTAATGTCAATGAGCATAACAAGTATTTTGGGATAACCCGTATTTCATAATTTCACGTAACTCTCTGATATATAAGCAGTAAAGAGGTCAAGAAAGAAAAATGATTTATGAATCTTCAATTTCAAATCTTGAATCATTACAGAGGAAAAAGGGAGATTGCCATGTAAATTTATATTGACTCAATAGTTATATTGCTATACATTTTATAAATATAGGAAAGGGGGTATTGAACGTGAGTTTTAATGACTTGAGTCAGGAAAAAATCGAAAAGGCCTCTGAAATTTTTAAGGGATTTGGTAATCCCATAAGAATTCGGATTATAGATGCACTCGGTGATAAAAATTTACGGGTAATGGAGCTTGCGGAGTTATTGGATTACTCACAGCCGATAATAAGCCAGCAATTAAAAATTCTCAAGAGCGCCGGTATCGTTCATAAAGTAAGGGAGAAGCAAAATTACCAGTACAGTCTTACCAGTGAGCATTTTTCTGAGATGATAATGTGCATGCGGAAATGTCTGAAAATCTCATAGAACTTGAAAATCGAGTATTAACAGGTATTAAACTGATAAAAATACATATAGTTGTTTTCATGTAACTCTCCAAACAAAAGCAATTTTCTGTTTCATAGTCATTTCATTTAATTTTGCTTCTTTAATAGTATCAGATAGTTAACAGACACAGAATTCACCGGCGGAAGACTGGATATTAATGCAGCCGTAATCTTTTTTCCGGCACATTAGAACGATACGGCTATACAAGTTCCTTATTAAGAAACTTTCCCGTGTAGGATTTTTCAACCTGCCTGATCTCTTCCGGTGAACCGGTTACGACGACTTCTCCTCCATGGTCGCCGCCTTCGGGACCGAGATCAATTATAAAATCGGCCGATTTTATCACATCCATATTATGTTCGATTACAATAACCGTGTTACCCTTATCCACAAGACGTCCAAGAACATTAAGGAGCATGCTCACATCGGCGAAATGCAGGCCGGTAGTGGGTTCATCGAGAATATACAATGTCCGCCCCGTACTGACCCGTGACAGTTCGCTTGACAGTTTTATCCTCTGTGCCTCGCCGCCGGAAAGGGTGGTTGCCTGCTGCCCGAGATGAATGTACCCCAGTCCCACATCTTTAAGTGTGGTAAGCTTGCGGTGTAGAATCGGGATATGTTCGAATATTTCCAGAGCTTCTTCGCATGTAAGATCCAGGACATCCGCTATGGTAAGACCCTTGAAACGTATATCGAGTGTCTCGCGGTTATATCTACGTCCTTTACATTCCTCACAGGGTACATAAACATCGGGAAGAAAATGCATTTCGATTTTGATTATACCTGCGCCCTGGCACCGCTCGCATCTGCCGCCCTTCACATTAAACGAAAACCTCCCGGGTTTGTAACCCCGTGCCTTTGCTTCGGGAAGTTTACTGAACAGTTCCCTTAAAGGTGTGAATAATCCGGTGTATGTGGCAGGATTGGAACGCGGAGTTCTTCCGATTGGAGACTGGTCGATATTAATAACTTTATCAATATGATTGATACCTGTTATGGTTTTGTAATCCAGGGGATCAAGATTGGCACGCATGAGCTTTCGTGCAAGAGCAGGATACAGGGTCATGTTGATAAGCGTTGATTTTCCGGAACCGGATACACCGGTGACACAGATAAATGTACCTAAAGGCATATTTATCGAGAGCGCTTTAAGATTATTCCCGGTCGCACCAGAAATTTTTAAATACTTCCCATTACCTCTTCGTCGTGTGGCAGGAATATCGATTTTCCTTTTGCCGGAAAGGAATTGCCCGGTCAGCGAAGAGGTAGTATTGGCGATTTTTTCGGGCGGACCCGTAGCGACTATTTCACCTCCATGTACTCCTGCTCCGGGACCGAGGTCAATAATATGATCCGAATGAAGCATGGTTTCACGGTCATGTTCGACTACGAGAACGGTATTTCCGAGGTCTCTGAGCGCCAGAAGTGTTTCAAGAAGCCGTTTATTGTCTCTCTGATGCAGTCCGATTGAGGGTTCATCCAGAATATACATAACACCGACAAGCTGGCTTCCTATCTGTGTGGCAAGTCTGATTCTCTGAGCTTCCCCGCTGGATAGCGTTCCGGTGTTTCTATCGATACTGAGGTAGTCCAGTCCTACATTGTTCATGAAGCTGAGACGTGCAATTATTTCTTTAAGTATCTGTTTGGCAATGAGTTCCTCGTGCTCATTCAGGTGTAAAGATTTGAAATATTTCAATGCTTCGCCAACAGGCATTTTTGTCATTTCATGTATATTCTGTTCCCTGAATGTTACCGCGAGCGCCTCCTTTTTCAGCCGTGCACCACCGCACTCGTTGCATGGTATATAGTGCATGAAGTTTTCAATCCAGGTGCGAATCTGGGAGGATTCGGTTTGTCTGTAACGGCGTTCAAGATTGGGAATTACACCCTCGAAGGGTCTTTTGAACACACCCTGGGCGCTGCCATCGGAACTCGTGTAATTGAATTTGATGTGGGTACCACCTGAGCCATAGAGCACCACATTTTGAAATTTTTTTGGGAGTTTCTTAAACGGATATGTAATATCGACACCGTAATGGTCGGCAACACTGTATATCTGCTGGTAATACCAGTGTCCACGGGGAATGCCCCAGGGTTTCAGTGCACCCTCGATGATCGATAGAGAAGGGTCAGGCACGATTCTTTCCGGGTCAATCTCAAGTTTGGTGCCAAGGCCCGAGCAGGATGGACAGGCACCGTACGGGCTGTTAAAACTGAACAACCTCGGCTCAATCTCTTCGAGGCTTATTCCGCATTCGTGGCAGGCAAAATGTTCGCTGAACAACCGGTCTTCCTTTCCCGGAATATTGACTTTAATAAGCCCATCGGTAAGTTTAAGAGCGGTTTCAACCGAATCAGTCAATCGTGTACGAATTTTATCGGATACTACGAGTCGGTCAACGATAACCTCTATAGTATGTTTCATTTTTTTATNGAGTACGATATCTTCCTCGAGATTTCTGATATCACCGTCAACACGAACACGAATATAACCATCTGCCTGGGCACGTTTAAAAATCTCACGATATTCTCCTTTTCTTCCTCTTACGAGCGGAGCAAGAATCTGGATTTTTGTATCTTTGGGCATGGACATGACAATATCGACGATTTCCTGGGGAGTCTGCTGGCTGATTTCTTTGCCGCATGAGGGACAGTGAGGTGTTCCGAGCCGTGCATAAAGAAGGCGGAGGTAATCATAGATTTCTGTAGTTGTTCCGACCGTGGAACGCGGATTGCTATGCCGGCTTCTCTGTTCGATCGATATTGCGGGTGAAAGTCCTTCAATATAATCAACATCGGGTTTTTCCATAAGCCCCAGGAACTGACGTGCGTAAGCTGAAAGACTCTCAACATATCTGCGTTGTCCTTCGGCATATATGGTATCGAAGGCAAGCGATGATTTGCCCGAACCTGAAAGCCCCGTTATTACTGTTAGCTTGTTACGGGGGATTTCCACATTGATATTCTTAAGATTATGCTCACGGGCGCC
Organism: Candidatus Latescibacter anaerobius SCGC AAA252-E07; assembly: GCA_000403035.1. Classification (GTDB taxonomy): domain Bacteria; phylum Latescibacterota; class Latescibacteria; order Latescibacterales; family Latescibacteraceae; genus Latescibacter; species Latescibacter anaerobius. The sequence goes on from AQSL01000123.1 coordinate 3,793, forward strand.
TTTTATGTAGATACGGTTTTTGGATTTCATTTCAGTACTTTTATAAAAAAAATGAGTTCGGAAATAAGAAATTAAATAATCAATATAAATAATATGGTGAAAAACTGCAATGATTTGGGATTATATTAAAATAATTTATTGATTATTTTTCCTTATACTGCTATGATTTATTATATTAGTTCAGAGAACTTTTTTCAGGTACATTCGTTTAAGATTTGAAAACGGAAAGCTCCAGGTTATTATTGTTTTTAACATTAATGTTCATGCAAATCCCCGAAATGAAACATATAATATGTTTAACTTCTTGATAATAAAGAATTAAATTATTGTAGAAGTATAAGAATGATAAAGAAGAGGTGCAAAAAAGGAGCACATATATAACAACGTTATCATTGGAAAGTTTGTAATACCGGGCTGAAAATTGATTTCCGGGCGTTGTAATCTGGTGGAAGATGGAAAGGGGAGGATGACGAAGTACTGTTATTTTACTTGCCTCTTTTTCAATGAGTTACTATATTCGTTTTTTTATTTCATGATGTTTGGGATTCTCTATAGAAAGTAAATATCCATAGAATTTTTATGGGAGAAATGAATGAACAATAAAATAATTGAAATTCTTATCCAGCTTCTCGGCCATTTGAAAGAGCATGATATGGATGTTGACAGTTTAAGTGATTTTTCAGAAGGTCTTATTACTCATGGATATGATGAAATTGATGTTTTAGAAGCATTAAACTGGTTTTTGGAAAAATTAAATACTCATACAGTCAGGTCGACTGAAGTCCTTGAACAGAGTGAAAAATCAGTGCGAATCTTGCATGAATATGAGCGGATAAATATACCTCCTGATGTGTATGGGTATCTGTTGAAACTGAAATCCTTATCGGTGATAACAAGTTCACAGATGGAAAAAATAATTGATTATTATATCCTTGTCGGACCAAATTTTCTCAACGAGTCGGATATAAACGAGATAGTTGCAAACATATTATTTGAAGAACAATGAGTTAAAAAAGGGGAAATTAGTAACTTATGGCAAAATCACTTGTTATAGTCGAATCACCGGCGAAAGCGAAAACCATTAATAAATTTCTTGGTCCGGACTATATTGTAAAACCGACCGGCGGTCATGTTATCGATCTGCCTCCGGATGAAATCGGCATAGACATCGAAAATGGGTTTATTCCACACTATAGTGTTATAAAAGGCAAGGGAAAGATTCTCAGCGATTTGAAAAAAAGCGCTCAGAATGCCGATACCATTTACCTCGCAACAGACCCGGACCGTGAGGGGGAAGCTATTGCATGGCATGTGGCAAATAGAATAATTGGAAAAAATCAGCCGTTCTTTCGGATTTTGTTCAATCAAATCACGAAAGATGCAGTCGTACATGCCATAGATAATAAGAGCCAGCTCGACCTGAAAAAAGTCAACGCGCAGCAGGCGCGTCGAGTTCTTGACAGGATTGTGGGATATAAAGTAAGCCCTTTTCTGTGGAAAACCATGTATTCAGGGCTTTCTGCGGGAAGGGTTCAGTCTGTTGCCCTCAGGTTAATTGTCGAACGTGATACAGAAATTGAAGCTTTTATTCCCGAAGAATACTGGATTATCAAGGTTTTACTTGCTACTGAGAACGATGAAGAATTTGAAGTCAAGCTGATTAAAAAAAATAATACAACTATAACCATAAAAAATGCTGAAGAAGCGGAAGCCATAGTACAGGAACTATCATCTTTGCCCTTTCATGTAAAGGATATTACACAAAAGAAGACAAAGAAAAAACCTTTCCCGCCGTTTATAACCAGTACCCTTCAGCAGGATGCATACCGCAGGCTCGGTTATACAGTTTCCAGAACAATGGGCATAGCTCAATCATTGTATGAGGGTGTAGAGCTTGAGGAAGGTTCCGTTGGTATTATCACTTACATGAGAACCGATTCCACAAGAGTTGCTTCTGAAGCTATTCAGGAAGCCAGGAATTATATTGAGAAAAGGTGGGGACAGGATCAACTCCCCTCCAGGCCGAATATATATAAGGCGAAAAAGAGTGCACAGGATGCACATGAAGCCATTCGACCGACATCGGTAATGCATACACCGGAGCGTGTAAAGAACTACTTATCCAAAGAACAGTTAAGACTCTATACTATTATATGGAGCAGGTTTATCGCTTCTCAGATGAAACCTGCAGAGTATACGATGGTCACCGCACATATTTCTGCCGGGGAATATGAACTTCGTGCAGGTGCTTCTCATATCGATTTTAAGGGGTATCTTGCAGTGTATGAAGATTTAAAGAAGGATAAGGATAAAGATGAGGATGAGGAAATCTTTACAACAATTCTTCCGAAAACACTCGTTGAAGGAGATCCTCTTTCTCAAAAGGATATTACCCCTTCACAGAAATTTACGAAACCGCTGCCAAGATATACTGAGGCATCGCTCGTTCGGGAAATGGAATCGAAGGGTATCGGGAGACCTTCTACCTATGCTCAAATTATTATTACCATAATTTCGAGAGATTATGTAAAGAGGGAAAAGGGGAAATTAGTATCAACCGAGCTTGGCAGAAATGTAAACAAGATTCTTATGAAAGGTTTTCCCGACCTGTTTAATGTTACATTCACTGCTAACATGGAGGAAGAACTCGATAAAATTGAGTCGGGCGAATATGAGTGGCTGCATGTTGTGAATAGTTTTTACGGTCCTTTCAATAAGACGCTGGAAACAATGAATAATCAGCACAAAGAATTAAAGCAATCTCTGATTGAACAAACCGATGAAATGTGTGAAGAATGCGGAAAACCGATGGTTATTCGATGGGGACGGAACGGAAAATTTATGGCATGTTCCGGATTCCCTAAATGCAGAAATACAAAGCCGATAGAAAAAAATACGGTGCAGACTACGGATGAGGTATGTGATAAATGCGGCTCTCCCATGGAAGTAAAGAGAGGGAAATACGGCAGGTTCCTTGCCTGTTCAAATTATCCCAAATGCAAAAACATCAAGCCCCTTACTATCGGAGTGAAGTGCCCTTTAGAGGGATGTGAAGGCGTTCTTACCGAGAAGACAACGAAAAAAGGGAGACTTTTTTACGGGTGCAATCGCTATCCCGACTGCAAGTATGCAAGCTGGGATAAACCGGTTAATATTAAGTGCGAAAAGTGCGGCTCTCCGACATTGATTGAAAGTAAGAACGGAGAATATTTAACATGCCCGCGTTGCAAGACTAAATTCGATCGGGAAAGTATCGAGGCATAACTTAATTGGATGAATACCTGGAAACATTTCTTAAGCATATAAGGGTACAAAAAAATTTCTCGGCTCATACTCTGGAAGCATATGCAAGAGATCTTTCTCAATACTTCAAATACATGAGTAGTATTTCGGGAGATGATAATTCGGGAATCGGGAAGTTTACTCTGGCCGGAATCCGTGATTATCTCTATATACTTTCTAACAGTGGATTGAAAAGAAAAAGTATTGCCCGGAAATTAGCTTCAATTAAATCATTCGGGAAATTTCTGGTTCAGGAAGGGATAATCGAGAAAAATCCCGCATCGGATATAAAAACTCCGAAAATTGAAAAAAAAGAACCTGTTTTCCTGAGCCTCAAAGAAATCAATATGGTGATGGATGCTCCGATCGATGAGGGTATGGTTCCATATCGTAACCTTGCAATTCTTGAGGTTTTTTACAGTACGGGGATACGTCTTTCGGAGCTTCACGGGCTTGATATTGACAGTATCGATTTTCATAACGATGTTGTCCGTGTATACGGAAAGGGAAAAAAAGAGAGAATAATCCCGATAGGGCGCAAAGCCATGGAAGCTGTAAAAAAGTATTTACCGTTACGGAGAACATATCTTTTTCATAAAGGCAATAGCGATGAAAAAGCTTTGTTTATAAGTAACAGGGGTTGCAGATTTGGGAAACGGAGTATTCAGTATTCGGTATCGAAACATCTTAAGATGATATCTGAAAAGGAACATCTGAGCCCACATGTTTTGAGGCATACATTTGCTACACATATGCTTGATAATGGTGCTGATTTGAGAGCCGTTCAGGAACTTTTAGGTCATGCATCCCTCAATACGACCCAGATTTATACTCATGTATCCATGGAACGGCTGGCGAAAGCTTATCGTCTGGCTCATCCGAGGGCATAAAGTATTCTGAACGTATATTCCGGATAAAGGCAAATACATTGATTTTTTGATTATTTTAATTTATTGTTATAATTACAACCTGAAAACTCCAGGGAAAAGATATTTGAAACGCAAAGCTCTTTCGGAAATAAAAATGTAAAAGCTTTGGACAAAAATACAAAAATCGAAGTAAATCATGAAAAAGCTCTCAATAATTGCACTATGAGTAATTGTTCCATGCCCTGAGTATCATGGTTAAGGAAGCGATAATGAAACATTATTTTATCGTTGTATTGGGAATTTTATCTTTCAGCATTTTTGGATGTACCTCGAAGAGTAAAACTGAAGCGGAAAAATCAGGCATGGAAGCAGCACAGGCCTGGCTGGAGTATGTTGATAGTGAAAAATATACGGAGAGCTGGAATGAGGCATCAGAATATTTCAAAACCTCTGTCACGCTCGAAAGGTGGATAAAGAGTATGAAATTCGTCAGAAGACCTCTTGGAAAAGTGATTTCCAGAAATTTTAAATCTAAGAAATACTTAACATCACTTCCGGGATCACCGGACGGGGAATATGTTCTTATTCAGCATAAAACCACTTTCGAATATAAGAAGACTGCAGTTGAGATGATTTCGACCATGCTTGATAAAGACGGTATGTGGAGGGTTGCAGGTTACTTTATTAAGTAGTATCACCTGTTCATCGTTTCATTCACTATTAAATATATGAGATGAAATCTCAAACTGATGAGGATTTTGATTATTTTTTATTCGTTATTCGTACATCGGACTTTGTGAATTGATTTCGTTGTATCAGTGTTTATCTGTGATAAATAAACGTACTCTCGTGAGTATGTCCTGGAGTAAACTATGAGGTATGATACCATGAAAGATAATAGATTTCATTCTACAACAATAATTGGAATCAGAAGAAACGGTAAAGTTGCTGTTGGTGGCGACGGTCAGGTTACCTATGGTGAAACGGTTATAAAATCCAATGCCATGAAAATACGACGGCTGTATAATGATACCATAATTGCAGGTTTCGCCGGCGCAACCGCTGATGCTTTTTCGCTTTTCGAAAAATTCGAGGTCAAACTGGAGGAATTCTCCGGTAACCTTCCGAAATCTGTTGTGGAACTGGCCAAGGATTGGCGCACCGATAAAAATCTTCGGCGTCTGGAAGCAATGCTTGTGATAATGAACAAAGATCATTCATTCATCCTTTCGGGTGACGGTGATGTTTTAGAACCCGATGATGATGTTGTGGCGATAGGTTCCGGGGCTCCTTATGCGATTGCTGCTGCAAGGGCATACATAGACGGCACCCGTTTATCCGCAGGGAGAATTGTCGAAAAATCCCTGACTATCGCTGCAACAATATGCATATATACAAACACCAAAATCAAAGTTGTGGAATTATAAAAATGTCTGAAAACAGTGAACATCTTACCCCGCGTGAAATCGTAAAGGAACTCGATAAATATATTATCGGGCAGGAAGAGGCAAAAAAATCGGTGGCGATCGCACTGAGAAACCGATGGCGCAGACGTATGGTTTTTGAAGATATTCGCGATGAAATTATGCCGAATAATATCATTATGATAGGTCCGACAGGTGTCGGTAAAACTGAAATTGCCCGACGGCTGGCTAACCTTGCGGATGCTCCGTTTATTAAGGTGGAAGCCTCGAAGTTTACCGAGGTGGGATATGTCGGACGTGATGTTGAATCCATTATACGCGATCTGGTAGACCTTTCGGTTAAAAAGCTCAAGGAAAGATACACCAGCACGGTACAGCAAAAGGCAGAATATCTTGTCAACGACCGTCTGCTTGATCTGCTTCTTCCCCCATCGATTGCGAAAAGTATGGAGAAAAGTGAAGGCACAGAGGAACAAGAAAAGCGCAGATCAAAAACCCGCCAGAAACTGAATGAGCAGTTAATGAACGGAAGTCTTGACAAAAGGATAGTCGAAATTGATGCATCGGCGGAACGTCATCCTGTGATAGAGGTTTTTACTCCACAGGGGATGGAGGAAATGGGAGTGAATCTCCAGGATATGTTCGAGGGGGTTTTTCCCGGACGGTCGAAGAAGAGAAAGGTTACGATTGCAGATGCGCGGAATATACTTCGCGATGAGGAAAGTCGCAAGCTGATAGACATGGATAAAGTAGTGAAAGAGGCCATAACGATGGTCGAGGAGGCCGGAATAGTATTTGTCGATGAAATTGACAAAATAGCGGGAGGATCCTCGCATGGTACCATAGATGTTTCCCGTGAGGGTGTCCAGCGTGATATTCTCCCGATTATCGAGGGTTCTACAGTAATGACGAAATACGGAATGGTGAAATCCGATCACATCCTGTTCATAGCAGCAGGAGCTTTTAACTCGAGCAAGCCTTCCGACCTTATTCCGGAGCTTCAGGGAAGGTTCCCGATTAGAGTCGAACTGAAAAGTCTTGGAGAAGAAGAATTTTACCGTATTCTCACCGAGCCTCAAAACGCACTTATTAAACAGTATAAAGCGCTCCTTGTTCCTGATGGTGTCGATCTTGTTTTTACTGATGGGGCGATACATGAGATTGCCTCGAGTTCACACAGGGTTAATGAAAAAATGGAAAATATCGGAGCAAGAAGACTTCATACTATTATGAGCACACTTCTCGAAACGATTCTTTTCGAAAATCCTCAGGGAAAAGGATTGAAAAAAATTCGTGTTACAAAAGAAATGGTCCGTAAGGAACTCAAGGATATCATAGAAGATGAGGATTTAAGCCGTTACATATTATAAAGAGAGAATCGAATGAAAAAACATCTTCTCAGCATCAGGGATCTGACTGTTGATGATTTCCGCGATATAATGAAAACCGCAGTAAAAATCAAATCGGACAGGGAGAAGTATTATGATGTTTTCAGGGGACGTACGGCAGTATTGATTTTTGACAAACCTTCACTGAGAACAAGGGTGACATTTGAGGTGGCGATGAACCAATTCGGCGGCAAAAGTATTTATATTGCCGGCAGTGAGATATCGCTCGGTAAGCGCGAGAGCGTTTCCGATGGCGCAAAGAATCTATCGAGGTGGATCGATGTTATTATTATGCGCACCTTTGGTCATGAGATTATCGAAGAGATGGCCGAAAACTCAGATGTCCCGGTGATTAATGCGCTTACCGATCTTGAGCATCCCTGTCAGGCTCTTGCATGCATGCTGACGCTCAAGGGATGCCTTGGAGATATCGGCGGAAAAAAAATCGTGTTTGTGGGTGATGGAAATAATGTAGCACACAGCCTTATGCTCCTCGCACCGCTTGCAGGCATGAATTTTACCATGTGTTGTCCCATCGGCTATGAACCCGATAGTACCATTACTGCCATTGCGGTGCAAAAAGCCGCTGAAATGAATACCGTTTTTACCATTGAACACAATCCGAAGGAATCGGTAAAAGATGCAGATCTTATTTATTCCGATGTATGGGCGAGTATGGGACAGGAAAACGAGGCAAAGATAAGGATAAATAAATTCGGGAATTTCCGGATTAATAACGAACTTGTGGCTGCCGCAAAGGAAAAATGTCTTGTCAGCCATTGTTTACCGGCGCATAGAGGGGAAGAAATAGAGTCTGATGTGCTCGATGGGCCCCGGAGCATTGCGTTTGACGAGGCGGAAAATCGGCTCCATGTTCAGAAAGCAATTCTCTATAAACTTCTTATCGATAATTCCGGGTAAGATGATATAAATACGGATTTATGAAGTACGAATGACGATAGACAAAGAAGGTAGTAAGAAGTAGTGATAGGAATTAAAAATCATAATTCGTCAAGTATGTAAAAGAAGAAGAGAATATCCGTAAAAAATATTAATTGTATGGGAGGATAGATGCCCTGGAACTCAATAATTCCAGGCAGCGGGCGATTTCCATTTATGGTAATTGCCTTGTTTGTTTTTACGGGCATGTCATGTGCGAAACAGGGGTACCCTCCCGGAGGGCCGGTTGATGAGACCGCTCCGAAACTTGTGAGGACTGTACCAGCCGCAAATGCTTTAAATGTTTCGACTTCCGAACCTCTTGTTTTCGAGTTTTCCGAATCGATGGATGAAAAAAGTGTCGAAGAGAATCTTTTTATTGTTCCGATTCCTTCCTCATGGCCGAAATTTGAATGGGGCTCGCGATCAAGGATTCTCGTTCTCAAGCTCAACCAGCCGCTCCGTGATACGACAACCTATGTTATCACGATAGGAACAAAAGCAAAAGATCTCCGGAGAAACGGCCTGGAAAATTCCATAATGCTCAGTTTTTCGACCGGGGATACTATTGAAAATAAAAGAATTAAAGGTAAAGCGATCCCCTATGATTATCTGGGCGGAAAAAAAGAAAATGTCTCGGAAGTAGATATTGTCGCATACCGGCTTCAAACTCAATCGTTTGAACCTGATCCGAGAAATGATGTGCCGGACTATTTTACACAAACCGGGCAGGACGGCTCTTATGAAATTTTGGGCTTATCCAGCAGTCTTTACCGTATTTTTGCCATCGGCGACAAGGATAAGGACGGTTTTTATACCGAGGGATATGATTTCATCGGTATCATGTCTCATGATGTGCATGTATCGGAGAGCGATTCGGTTGTCTATGCTCCTGACATTATGGTAACCTCAAAGCTGACGAGTGAAATTCAGCTCACTTCCATACGGGCTCCAGACAAACGTCGTATAGAGCTGTTTTTCGATAGAGAAGTTGAAATCGAGTCGCTTAAGCTCGAGATTAAGAGTATAGAGGTTATCGGCTTCTATGCAAATAATGAACGTTCCAGAAGTATATCGGTTGTTACGGGTATCCAGGAGAATAAAAAACGTTACACGATTCGTTCCATAGATGTTATGGACAAGGACGGTAACCATCTGATGCCATTTGAAATCATTCCGTTTTTCACCGGTACAGACCGTCCTGATACAACATCATTACAAATTGTAGACTGGAATCCGAAAATACTGTCTTCAAGTGATGAGCATATCGGCCTTATTTTCAACAGAATGCTTGATTTTCCCGCTGATATGAAGGGGATAATAAAAGACGAATCGGGGGAAAACGTTACTGTTAAACGTTCCGGCTCGAATAAACTTGAACTTGCTCCGTTAGAAAGCTGGCAGAGCAGCTACAATTATGTTATATTATTTGACAATGAAAGCTTGAAAGGTATTGCCGGTAATATGATGGCTGATTCGGGTGCACAACTGGCTTTCAGGGTGGTTCCTTCCGATACACTGGGCTATATGGAGGGGAATATCGACGATTTCACGGTGACTTCACCGTCTTTCTATCGTATGATTTTGAAAAATCTTGATGGGGATACCGTTCAAGAAGTTACGCTGACTAATCCTGGTGAATGGACATCCGGACCGGTTCTGCCCGGCCGTTATATATGCCTGGCCCACAGGGATGATAACAGGGATGGTGAACTGTTTCCCGGAAAATTAGATCCGTACACGGCAGCAGAACAGGTTGTCGCATACCCGGATACAATCATGGTTGAACCCAGGTGGACTGTTAAGAATTTAAACATTATTTTCAGATAGTTATAATAAATGGAGGTTTTGCATGAGCGAGTATATCAGCAGGGGACGTAAAGCTCGAAGGTGTTATGGTTTTGATGAAATTGCACTTGTTCCGGGAGATGTAACGATCAATCCCAATGAGGTCGATATTTCCTGGAAACTCAAAGAAAAAAGATTTGAAATTCCGATTCTTGCAGCAGCAATGGATGGTGTGGTCGATACAAAATTTGCAATTGCCATGGGAAAGATTGGCGGTTTGGCGGTTTTGAACCTTGAGGGTGTTCAGACACGCTATGATGACCCTTCCGAAGTTATCGGAAAAGTTGTCAATGCCTCGAACGAAGATGCTACAAAACTGGTGCAGAGTATTTACCGTACACCGGTCAAAGAGGAACTTATAACAAAGCGAATAAGGGAAATCAAGGATGCCGGTATTCCTGCAGTTGTGTCCTCAATCCCGCAGAAGGCAGACCGATATGGTGCAATTGCCGAAGATGCCGGTGTTGATATATTTGTTGTTCAATCAACGGTAACGACGGTGCGCCATATATCCACTGAGTATCAATCTCTTGATTTTGAAAAATTCTGCAGGAAGATGAAAGTACCGGTTATCGTTGGCAATACAGTCAGTTTTAAAGCCAGTATAGAGCTTATGGAGGCAGGTATTGATGCTTTGCTGGTGGGAATAGGACCCGGAGCTGCCTGTACCACTCGGGGTGTTCTGGGAATAGGTATGCCTCAGGTTACCGCTACTGCGGACTGTGCGGCAGCACGTGATTTCTATTTCAAAAAATCACGAAGATATGTGCCGATTATTACCGATGGCGGTATGTCGAACGGCGGCGATATTTGCAAGGCGATTGCAAGCGGTGCAGACGCTGTTATGATAGGTTCATCTTTCGCCCGTGCCGAAGAAGCTCCGGGAAAGGGTTACCACTGGGGAATGGCAACATCTCATGAAAACCTTCCCAGGGGGACGCGAATCAAGGTTGGTATGTCCGGTACTATTGAACAGATTCTTCTCGGACCCGCTGTACTTGATGATGGCAGTCAGAATCTTGTCGGTGCGCTGAAGACATCAATGGGATCATTAGGTGCGGAAAACATACGGGAAATGCAGCTTACACAGATCATTATTGCCCCCTCGATACGTACTGAGGGAAAGGTATTTCAGGCGGCACAGAATGTCGGTATGGCAAAGTCAAAATGAAGTATGTTAAAGGTATTGTATTCGTTTTAACTGTGAGTGCGGTGTTTACAGCTTATAACAACATCGTAGGTTCGGAAGAGATTTTTAACATTGCGAGACTTAAGTATGGCGGCGGCGGAGACTGGTACTCTAATGCCTCGTCACTGCCTAATCTTATGGGCTTTATCGCTGAGCATACTCATATTCCAACATCGGATGAACAGGCAGTGGTATCCATTTCCGGCGAGGAACTTTTCAATTATCCCGTCGTTTATATGAATGGGCACGGGAACGTTTTTTTTACCTCAAAGGAGGCCTCACTGCTTCGAAGATACCTGACAGGCGGCGGATTCCTTATTGCAGATGATAATTACGGTATGGATAAGAGTTTCCGGAGGGAAATGAAAAAGGTTTTCCCCGATAAGGAAATGATACTTCTGCCCACAGATCACCCAATATTCAACATCTTGTACCCTTTGCCGGATGGACTTCCAAAGATTCACGAGCATGACGGTGAACCAGCGCAGGCATGGGCTGTTTTCCACGAGGGAAGGATGGTGGTGTTTTATTCCTATCAGTCTGACCTGGGCGATGGCTGGGAGGATCCTTCAGTTCATAAAGATCCCGAAGAGCTCAGGTCCGCCGCGCTTAAAATGGGTACAAATATTATTGTCTGGGCACTCACACATTAAACGATCCGCTGTCGGTTTCTATGAAAAATCCTGCATATACACATATTATCTCAAGGTTCAGAAACGTTTCCCGGAGATATTTTATTATAAATAGTATCGAATCTTTCGGGTATGCTTTTGCGGTATTGATTGCTCTTTTGTGTGTGTCGGTTTTATGTGAATCAGTTTTTTATCTCACCCCGGATGTGAAAACGCTTTTTTTCATTTTTTCACTCCTGCTTCCCGTAATTGTTTTCAGTGTGCTGGTAGGCGTATCCATTATACGAAGGCCCGATCCCGATACCATTGCGCATACTATTGAACGATACTACCCGGATTTGAGTGACCGCCTGATCAGCTCGGTCCAGCTGGGCCTTTTGAGTGAGAATGAACTGAAGGGTCAGTCACCGGAGCTTATCAACGCTCTTCACAATAAAGTCGATGAAGAAACCGCATCTCTTGACTTAGCCAAATCCGTACCGACCGCCGGGATTACACTATCTTTGAAAACCGCTGCCGGCTCGGTAGCAGTATTTCTTCTCCTTTCAGTGATGTTGCCCGAATTCTTTGTAAGCGGATTCTTTCGGCTTATGGATTTTAAGAGACCGTACACAGTTCCCAACAGGATGATCATTTATGTCATATCTCATAAAAACAGGATCCTGCGGGGTGAAAATTTCACTGCATCGGGTTTTGTTTCCGAAAGGGCATATGAACAACTAAACGTATTTTACCGCTGGGATGATTCAGGTGTCTGGAATATGAAACCTGTTGCGGTAAATGAAACGACCGGTAATTTCGACCTGACAATCGAAAAACCGGGATTATCATTCCAGTATTATCTGGAAGCGGGAAGTGCGGTTACAAATCAATTACGAGTTACCGTTATTAAACGTCCGGTAGTGGAATCGCTGGCAATTACGCTCAGTTACCCCGATTATACAGAACTTGGCACAGTAGCCCGTGATAATAACGATGGTAATATCCGTGCTCTCAAAGGCACGGTTGCAACTTTAGCCGTAAGATCAAATAAACCCCTTAAAAAAATGTCGCTCATATGGGGTGATTCTACCGTTACAAACTGTACGTTTTCCGGTGATACCGGAAAGACATCGTTTGAGGTTGGGAAGAGTATTGATTATCATATCGGTTTAATCGACACGCTTGGTATTTCAAACTCTCATCCGATTACCTACAGGGTAACCTNCCTTCAGGATGAAATCCCGGCCGTTTCGATTTTAAGCCCTGCTTCTGACATAACCCTGCCCGGATCAATGACTTTTCCCCTTCTCTACAGGGCGGGAGATGATTACGGGCTTTCATCGGTTTCTTTGAGATTTCAGCTTCCTTTCGAGGAAGAGCCGCGGTTTATAGCTTTGCAAAAGGGAAACCTCGGTAAACATCTTGATGATGAATATGTCTGGAATCTGTCCGGTATGAATTTGCTGCCTGATGATAGTGTGACGTTCAATGTGATTGTATATGACAACGATACATTCGGTGGACCAAAAATGGGAATATCCGAAACGAGAACGCTTCGATTACCTTCAATGACAGATATTTTTAACGATGTTATGGATGAACAGAATAAGGGTATCGATAAACTCCGTGAAATTTCAGACCGCTCAAAACTGCAGGAAACAGAGCTTGAAGAAATTAATCGAATGATTAAAAGCGGCGATGAAATAGACTGGTCGGATAAAAATGCCCTTGAAGAAGCAAAACAAAACATGGAAAAAATGCAGAAAGACGTAAAGGATGTTTCAGAATCGATAAATGATATAGCGGGGAAACTTTCCGAAGAGAATGTGGTGGCTCTGGAAACGCTGGAGAAACTCCAGCAAATATCAGGTTTAATGAACGATATCGCCGAAGGGGATATGAAGGAAGCCCTGAAACTTATCACTCAGGTTCAAATACAAATGAGTCCTCAAGATATAAAACAATCCCTTGACAGCTATAAGATCAGAGCCGAAGACATACAAAAGAAACTCGACAGGGTAATTAACCTTCTTGAACAGGTAAAATCAATCCAGCAGTATGAAATGACAAAGAACCTCCTGGAGGACATGGCGATAAAGCAGGCGGAGATGGCGAATAAATACCAGGAGGAACCGGATAATTCCGCACTACCCCGTGAGGAAGAAAATCTTTCAAAAGAAATGGGAATAATCCAGGATAAAGTGAAAGAAGTAGCACGTGATTTGAAAGACAAATTTAAGATAAATACTGAAAATTTAGAAAATTATGTTGAATCCCATGATATTGCTGAAACCAAAAAACAGGCTTCCCGGCAGATGATGGACGGCATTGTCGAAGAAGCGAAAAGCAGCCTGGACACATCAAACACCATGATTTCCGAACTCCTTGAACAGATGGATGCAGTAGAGGCTGCCATGCAGGCTTCGAATATAGAGGAATTGAAGCGGAGGTTGTTCAAATCACTTCATGAAATGCTGGTTGTATCCGCCAAACAGGAACTGTTTCTCAGTGAAATGAGAACGCTTGATAAAGAGGAATGTACAAAACAGCAGCTTGATATTATCGATGCACATTCAAAAGCGGAAAAATCTCTCCGGCTTGTCGGCGATCTTATGATTGAACTTTTCGGAGTGATAGATAAGATAACAGCATCGACACGAATGATAATGGAACATTCCGTGAATTCATTTGCCAGTGGAGATATAAATACGGGAACAAATAGCGCTCGTGAAGCTTTAAAAATACTCAATAACAACATTCATTTTCTGACAATGATTATTCAGGATAGCACGGATGCTATGGGTATGCCGGGAGATTTAATGCAGCAGCTTCAGGCTATTGCAAATGGCCAGCTTGCACTCCAGCAGCAATTGAGCATTGAACAAATGCAGCAACTTGCCGCAGAACAACAGCAACTTGCCCAGATGTTGAGCGAACTGGGTAATAAAATTTTTGATGACCAGCGCCTGCGGGACATGCTTGAAAAACTTGCCGGGGAAATGGATGATACCTCACAGATGATGCACAGGAATGAAAAAAGAGAGTTTGTAGAACGTAAACAGCTTGATATTTACCGGCGTCTTCTCGATGCACGGCGCTCACGGCGACAGAAGGATGAAAGCGAAACGAGAAAATCCTGGACTGCGAAGGAAAACATTTCGCTTGGCGCCGAAAAACTCGCGGGTGATCTCGGTGAAAAACAGCAGGATTTGAACGAGCGGATAAAAGAAGCCATGAATGAAGATTTTGATCCCGAATATTTGAGATTAATACGGAAGTATCTTGAATCGCTTCTTGAAACCAGAGCCGGGGTGGTGCAATGAAACGATTATTCCATATTTTCATACTACCCGCAATTTTTTTGGTTCTGCAAACTGATGCTCTGTCCGCACCGAATACTCTTTTTTTGAAAGCTCAGGAATCAGAGTCAAAGGGAAACCTTGAAGAGGCAAAGAAAATATATGAAACCCTCTATACATCCGAGGGGAAAGATATTTATTTCTGGAAATTTATACATTTATGTGAACAAACAAGGGATTTTCATGCCCTGGAAGGTTTAATGCTTTCGAAACTTAAGGTAAGCCCAGAACATCTCGAAGCCCGTCGGTATCTTGCACGTTCATATTTCGGCCAGGGTGAATTTGAAAAAGCCAAAAATATTCTCATGGATATATTCGAGGATAATTGGAAAAATGCCGGAATAGTGAAGTTAATTGCCAGTGAGTTTATAAATCAAAGCGAACATGATAAAGCGCTTAATGTATATATCACCGCACGAAAAAAAATGGGTAATTCTTCGCAATTTTACCTTGAAATGGCGCGCTTGTATGAATTCCTTGAAATGTATATACCGGCCATCGAGGAATATTTGAAAGCACCAAAGGAAAACAGTGTTGTATCTATAAATATTGAAAAAATGTTGAAGAGTGCCAGAGAAGCAGGAATGACCGATGAAGAGTTGACACGTCCCTTTCTCGATCGTCTAAGGAATGAACCCGGAAGTATCATTGCGGCACGGATAGTGTCCGACCTGATGTATGATAACGGTAAGTATGAAGATTCGTACAGTGTCCTGATTCATCCGGCCATAGAAACGAAAACCCCGGAGTATATCTGGGAGCTTGCCGTACGGTTGAAACGTGATGGGCACAAGGAAAAAGCTATCGAAATTTTTGAAGATTATTACCGGTATTTTACGGAAGCTCCCAACCGTGTCGATGCATTACTGGAGTCCGCTTCTATCAAGGCGGAACTCGGCATGAAGGGAAGCGCCAATGATGATTACCAGGTTTTGATGGATGACTACGGTGGAACAGTCTATGCCTCGCGTGCTGCGCTGCGACTTCTTGAACTTTTACGGGATAAGGCAAGCTTTGAAGGATATACGAAATCACTCGATGAATTTGCTTCAACAACTGAACACAGGGAAGTTGCCTATGAAGCCTATCTGCTTCTCGGGTTGACTTATATGAGGAAAGGATTGCTTGAAGAAGCACGGCAGGCATTCAACAACGCGAAGATCAAATCGAGAAATAATAGTGAGATTTACGGGGTGTGTGTCAATTCGGCGCTTTTATACTTTTTCAAAGCGGAATACAAGGCAATGAATGTCGAAATCGAAATATGTCTCAGGAGCATGCCGGATGGGAAGGATATCAACGATCTTTTGACATATAAAATAATCTGGATGAGGTGTTCTTCGCCGGAAGATTTTTCGGGATTTGAGGAATTTTCCCGTGGGCACTATGCCCTTTTCAGGGAGGATACGGATGAAGCGATTGAACATTTTAAGACGGTTGCAGCAGACCTTTCTTGTATTGCAGCGCCCCATGCAGCATGCGCGCTCGGTAAACTGTTCAAATCACGGCAGGACTTTTCAGAAGCAATGAAATGGTATATGGCTGCGGCAGAAGCTGCTCAGGATACATCTGTTCATATCGGAGCAATCATCGAAGCAGCAGATATTGCCGAGATAGAACTTAAG
Organism: Candidatus Latescibacter anaerobius SCGC AAA252-E07; assembly: GCA_000403035.1. GTDB lineage: Bacteria > Latescibacterota > Latescibacteria > Latescibacterales > Latescibacteraceae > Latescibacter > Latescibacter anaerobius. Next base: position 20,330 of record AQSL01000123.1, read on the forward strand.
AGCACTGAGAGAGCAAAAGAATTATATTTAGAGGCGATAACCCGCTATCCGGGTAATATATACGAGAACGAGTTGAGGAATAAATTAAGAACAATGGTAAGCAAATGAAAAAGAGAGTATTAAAAACAGTTGTATGGTGGACATTTCTTTTTATTGCAGCCGAACAAGCCTATTCAGCGGACTCAATGCTTATTCCGATGGATTTTCAGCAGACCGATCATCTGAAAGCGTATGGTGTGGCATATCATGCCCTCGAAAACAATATTCAGGTTGACTGGCTCTTGAATTACCGTGGCGGGTCATTTTTACTTTCAGCGGACAGTAGTATGATGGAATATGCACTGGTACGTGGTGTTTCTTATGAAATTCTGGATACTACGGCGTTATATACAATCGATGAAACGATAAAGAACTCAAATATGTCACGTGAAATCCTCGAGAAATGCCCGAAAATTGCTGTATACACACCGCCGAATAAACAGCCCTGGGATGATGCGGTTACCCTTACGTTGACCTATGCCGAAATTCCGTACGATACGTTGTGGGATGAGGAAGTTCTGTCCGGAAATCTTGGTGACTACGACTGGCTTCATTTACACCATGAGGATTTTACCGGTCAATACGGAAAATTTTACCGGAGTTACCGGAACCATGATTGGTATATAAAAGAAAAAATCGAGTATGAGGCAATGGCGAAAAGACTCGGCTTTGGGAAGGTCTCTGTGGAAAAGAACGCCGTCGCCGAGGTAATCCGAGAATATGTGGTGAACGGCGGTTTCCTTTTTGCCATGTGTTCTGCAACGGATACCATAGACATTGCGCTGGCTGCACGGGGGATCGACATAGTGGGTCCTGAGTTCGATGGAGATATGTTTGATCCGGATTTTCAATCCCGGCTCGATTATTCGAGAACATTTGCATTTGAAGATTTCAAACTCATAACCGACCCGATGATCTATGAGTTTTCAGATATCGATGTTACTGTTGAATCGCCGAATTTTATAAACATAACCGCGGATCAAACGGTTGACTTTTTTGAGCTGTTTGAGTTCAGCGCAAAATATGATCCGGTGTCTACAATGCTGACCCAAAACCATGAGAATCCTATCAGGGGATTCATGGGGCAGACAACAGAATACAAAAAAAGTTTAATAAAGAAAAGTATTGTCATCATGGGAGAAAGTAAAGCCCGCAATACTGCGAAATATATTCACGGCAACCTCGGCAGGGGCACGTTTACCTTTCTCGGCGGCCATGATCCCGAGGATTACAAACATATTGTCGGCGATCCCCCGACACAGCTTTTTCTTCATAAGAATTCGCCGGGATACCGGTTAATCCTGAATAATATTCTTTTCCCGGGAGCGAAAAAAAAGGAATTGAAAACGTAGACACTCTATGAGCTATCAGCGTTCAGTCATGAGTTTTGATAGCTCGGTACCATAATAAAAATACAAACTTCTGACTATTGAACACCGAATGCTTCTTTCAAAAAGGAACTCATATGTTGAAAAACATACAAAACACAGACATCGAATTATTGGAACATCTCGCTCAATCCAGAAACAGAATCAAAGATGAAGTTGCGAAAGTTATTGTGGGTCAGGATTCGATAATCGAAAACCTGATAATAACACTTTTATGCAGGGGGCACTGTCTTCTTATCGGAGTGCCGGGTTTAGCGAAAACGCTTATGATATCCTCGCTTTCGAAAGCGCTTGATCTCTCTTTCTCACGGATTCAGTTTACGCCCGATCTTATGCCCTCGGATATTGTGGGAACGGAAGTTATGGAAGAGCACCCCGAAACCGGGCAGCGGAGATTCAGGTTTGTCAAAGGTCCGGTATTTGCCAACATCATCCTTGCCGACGAGATAAACCGTACTCCGCCCAAAACCCAGTCTGCGCTCCTTGAAGCAATGCAGGAACATTCGGTGACCGTTCAGGGAGATACAATGCGTCTGAGCGAGCCATTTTTTGTACTTGCCACCCAGAATCCCATTGAACAGGAGGGAACGTACCCGCTTCCGGAGGCACAGCTTGACCGGTTCATGTTCAACCTCTGGATCGGATACCCCTCAAGAGATGAGGAAATTGAGATTGTTAAGAGCACGACCGGAGACGATGATGTTGTTCCCGGCATGGTCCTCGATTCGGATGAAATCATCGCTTTGCAGAGTCTTGTCCGCAAGATACCTTCAGCAGATGAGGTGGTGTCTTATGCGGTCGACCTCGTTCGTAAAACACGGCCTGACGAAACTGTTTCTCCCGATTATATCAAAGAGTGGGTAAAATGGGGAGCGGGACCGCGTGCCTCACAGTTTCTTATTCTCGGTGCGAAAGCCCGTGCGGCTCTGGATGGCAGATATGTTCCTTCGAAAGAAGATGTCCGTTCCGTTGCAATGCTTGTTCTCAGGCACCGTCTGGTCACAACATTTGCTGCGGATGCGGAGGGTGTTATGGCGCCTGATATTATTAATAAATTGATTGGAGACGGTGATTGAAACCCATTTACCAGGAATACCTCTCGCCGGAAATTGTAAGCAGGTTGTCACGGCTTGACCTTATTGCCAAATATGTGGTTGAGGGATATATCACCGGCCTGCATAAAAGTCCCTATCACGGTTTTTCGACTGAATTTGCCGAGCATCGTCAGTACATGAATGGTGATTCGCTGCGATATCTTGACTGGAAGGTCTATGGCAGAACAGACCGTATGTATGTCAAGAGATTTGAACAAGAAACCAATCTCAAATCTCACATTATACTCGATATCAGTGGTTCGATGGGTTTTAAAAGCCGGGGTTCTGTTTCCAAGCTTACCTATGGCAATATCCTCGTTGCCGCCTTATCACTGCTCATGATTCACCAGCGCGACAGTGTCGGTCTCCTAACATTTTCCGATTCCCTGAAATCGTATATTCCTCCACGATCGGTGCAGTCCCAGCTCAAGGAAATATTAAAAGTTCTCTCGGTAACCGAACCTTCAGGTAACACCGTAACCGGTACTATACTCCATACATTAGCCGAAAGACTATCGGTGCGCGGACTGGTAATTTTCATTAGCGATCTGATTATCGATCCTGATGAATTGATTCACGGATTAAAACACTTTCGTCACAACGGCCATGAAGTACTCGTATTTCATATTCTCGACCCCATGGAACTTCAATTCGATTTTAATGATGAAACGAATTTCATTGACATGGAAACAAACGAAAAGATTACGACACTGCCCTGGCATATTCGGAAAGAATATTTGTCGATGTATAATGATCATCTTTCCGCTCTTGTCCATTCAATGCATGAAATCTCGGTGGATTATGCCAGATTTACCACTGATATCCCTTTTGACCGTGCCATAACCGAGTATCTATCCAAACGGAAACGACTCTATTAAGAGGGCGGTGAAAAAGTCATTTTCCACGCGCCCCGGCTTGTAATATATGACTGTTGTGCTGTCAAGGGCAAGACAAGCCGGCCATTCATAAATACTATTGTTTATTCAGAACTGTCCGGTTAAATTCTGTTGATTGCTTTATGAAAAGCCCCCTTCTTGTCCTTCGGACATCCTTCCCCCAAAGGGTGCAGGAATATAATTTCTTATTTCACAAGTATTTGCCCCTCCGGGGGAAAGTCGGGCATAAGCCCGGAAAGGGGGCGAAAAAAACAAACATGCTAATGA
>AQSL01000124.1 GCA_000403035.1 Candidatus Latescibacter anaerobius SCGC AAA252-E07
TGCCTTATCCCTTATCCCTTAATTATAATTCTTCCACCATATCAATAATCCCGAGAAGTTCGTTATTAATTTCAGTTATTTCATTTTTTGTCTTGATTTTCTCAAACGGTATTTCAATTTGATGATCATCTATGACAGTACAGTTTGATTTCAGATGTTTTTTTGCTCCTTCGATAGTGTATTTTTCCTCGTACAGGAGTTTTTTTATGAGCATGACAATTTTTATGTCGCGCTCGGTATAAGCCCTGTTTCCTGCCCTGTTTTTGCGCGGTCTGAGCTTTGAGAATTCTCCTTCCCAGTACCGTAGTATGTGCTGTTTCACATCGAGTATTTCGGACACTTCGCTGATTGAATAGTACCGTTTCTTTTTCTGTTCAGCCATTTTTAACTCCGAAAAAAATGTTCAATGATTCCTTTTTGATGAAACACCGGATTACAAGACTATAACGATGAAAAAAATTGCAAAACATCAAGTGGATACTCTGTATCTCAGCGCTTTTTTTTGGGGGATAATTCCTCTTTTCAGGTATGGCGCTGCCGTACAATAATCACCCGGATTTTGTATTATTCCGATTTCCTGTCGCGCAACATAAGTTCTGAGACGGTTTCTTCCGGCAACTTGCCTTCGAAAAGAACCCCGTAAACCTGTTCGGTAATAGGCATATCTACGTTATGATTCTTTGAATATTCGTAAACCGCCCTGGTGGTCGGTACTCCCTCGGCTACCATAATCATTTTATCCAGTATGTCTTTCAGGGACCGTGTCTTGACGAGTTCTTCGCCTAACCTGCGATTACGGGAATGGGAACTCATGCAGGTTGTAATGAGGTCGCCTATGCCCGAAAGACCGTTAAAGGTATTCGGTTTTGCACCTAACAGAATCCCGAAACGCATCATTTCCACGATACCGCGTGTCATGAGAGCGCTCTTTGCGTTTGTGCCAAACCCCAGACCATCGCATAATCCCGCAGCGATCGCAATAATATTTTTCAATGCCCCGCCAAGCTGCACACCGAGCGGATCATCAGAGGTATACACCCTGAACTTCGGTGTCATAAAAACATCCTGTACGGTATAGGCGGCATCATGATCCTCTGAGGCGGAAACAATAGTCGTGGGCATCCCACGGGCAACCTCTGATGCTATACATGGACCGGACAGGGCAACAAGCGGGTGTTCCGGTACCTCATCGGCAATAATCCCGGTCATGGTCTTGAGCGTTTCCAATTCGAGGCCTTTTGAGAGCGAGACCACAATTGCTTTATCGGGTAAACTACCGGTTTCCTTCAACAGCCGTGCAGTGCCACGCATTGTCGAAGATGGAACGACAAAAACAACCATATCGACACCATCGACCGCTGCCTTAAGAGAAGACGTGACAAAAATATCTTCCGGGACCGTGTAACCTTTCAGGTAGGTTTGATTTTCCCTGTTCACTCTCATATCTTCGGCAAGCTTTTCGTTGAATTCCCAGAGATTCACACCGTTGCCGTTTGCATTGAGAAGAAGGGATATGGTGGTTCCCCAGTTTCCCGCGCCGAGAACAGCTATCTTCATTTTTTCCCCCTCCTGCCGAATCTGTTTTCCGCGCCGCTGAGAAGCCTTGCAATGTTAGACCTGTGCCTGAGTATAACAAGAGCGCCGACAATCAAAGCAATGACCGCCACCGGTATCGAAAGATTTCCCCTTGCCAGACCAAGCACGATAATGAAAAGCGGCAGTGCCGCAGCCGAAACGATACTCCCCAGTGAAACATACCCCGTGCCGAATGTCAGACTGCACCAGACAATCACCGTGAGAAGCGAAGGAATCGGGGCAAGCCCCAGGAATACTCCGAACGCTGTTCCCACTCCCTTCCCGCCTTTAAAACCGGCAAATACAGTCCACACATGTCCCGATACCACCGCTAAACCAGCGCATATCATCCGAATCTCCACGGATATTCCCCCATCGGAAGGCAGTAACACCGGAAGGAAATAAACCGTAAAAAATCCTTTCAAAATATCGATGAGCCCGACCGCTATGCCTATCTTTTTCCCGAGTACACGTAACGTATTTGTCGCCCCCGGGTTATGACTGCCATAGCCACGGATGTCAATGCCGCGAAACAGTTTCCCCGCAATAATGCTTGTCGGAATCGAGCCGATACTATAGGCGCAGATAATCAGGAGTAAAATCCACATGAAGTAATGATAGTAAATGCTTATCAGAAAAGCAAAAACAAAAAATGATAATTCACGAAAGAAATGAATATTTTTTTATCACAATGGAGATGAATGTAAAAAATACTTGACATTATGTAATAAATATATTACATTATGTAATGTTGACAATACATGCTTTCTTTAGTACCCTATAAAAAAAGGAGCGTCGTCATGAATCGATATGAAAAAATTGCCTGGTTTAACCTGGCTATAGCCGGGCTTTCGGTGGTGTTGTATGTAATACTGTTTCTGTTTCTGAGAACGAGATACGACGTATTTCTGAGCGCTCAGGTCGCCACCTCTGCCTTTGCTCTGATTGCTCTGACTGCATTCGGCCCGCTCATGTTTAAAAAAAGTGGGGCTATAATCGATGAGCAGGGCACAGTTATCCGGCAAAAATATAGAGTGTATAAATATATTTTATTCTGGGCGGTTTACATCAGTATTTTCTTTGGGATATGGATATGGGCGAAAGTTGCAGGTACAATTTCAGATCAAGTTAAGGTTTTAATTGTGTTTATGTATGTTAGTATACCTGCTTTTATTGTTTTCACTTTTTACCGGTATCTGAAAAAGCAGAAAGAATCAAAGTTGATAAATGATGAGCAAAACCTATCTGATGTTTTTTTATACGGGCCGGACATGGATGAGAGGGACTTAAAAATCCATCGAACGGCAAGGTGGAGTGGTTTTGGTGCTTTTTGGGTGATCTATGTTTTTGGGCTCATAGGTACCTGGGGATGGTTGAATTACATGGGTTACCGTTCAATTTCCATAGAAGTCAGTATCCTGCCTCTTTTTGTATTTGGTGCATTTATACTGATTTATATAGTTGATTCTATCACAACCGTCATCCTTTACCGCCGGGGACAGTAAGATGAAAAAACCGGAACTGAAGAATACAATACGACGGTTTCGTTTTCATAACGGCGAAATGACCCAGGAAGAGCTTGCCAACCGTGTCGGTGTCACCCGTCAGACCATAATAGCGCTCGAGGCAGATAAATATGTGCCGTCTCTCGCTCTTGCTTTCAGGATTGCGCGGGTTTTTAAAGTAACGGTAGAAGAGATATTTCAATTTGAGGAATAATACTTATTTGCAATAATACGAATAAATATCAAATATTTGATTTATGATTTTTAAAGCATTTTGTAATTTATCATGTGTAAATTTATAAAAAATTTATCCGCGTTTATCCGCGTTTATCTGTGGCTAATAAGGAGAAAATTATTATCCTCTCTCCGCCTCTTCCCTGGCAATACGGCACCACCGTATGACATTCTGAGGATTGTTTCCTATCGTATGGTTGTCTTTCATAATTATCTCGAGGCGGCAGTCACGGCATATCGTTATCGCTTTTCTCAGGGACGAACGTATACGGTCCTCATCAATCACGGGGACTGCGATATCGGTCGGAATCGGTTTCATGGAATAAATATATCGGTCGCCCAGCTTCTCCGCCATATCTGCCAGATTTGCCCAGGGAGATACCGACACACGTCTCAGGCGCGGGATGTTCTGAACGAAATGCCAGCGACTGTCCAGCGGCTCGCAGCAACCGTAACAGTTAAGCCCGAACCTCTCAAGGATGGGAAGCTGGTACGGAAAAATAAACTCTCCGAACATCTCCGGCGACCAGGGTGAGGTTTCCTGGCTCTCGCAGAATCCCCACATGTCAATCGTCCTGACCTTCCTGCCATCGAAATTTTTTCCGGGAAGTTCATGTGTCCAGCCGAATCCCCCCGAACCCACATACGTTCCATCCGTATTCAGTCCCAGAAGGCCATTTTCTTCGAGGAAATCAAGCTTGGCAAGCGTGCCGTCCCGTAAAATCCCCATTACCTGTTTGAGTTCATCCGGGTGGTCGAAAATGTCATACATGATCTGCTCGAGCCCGCGAATATTTACAAGCGTCCATGTCATACCCAGTGTCCACCACCAGCTTCCCTTGATACGGACAGTCAAACAGTCGCCGAGAACCTCATCGGCAAGCGTGAGCACTCTTTCGGTCATCTCGTAATCAACCATGATCCGCGGGGGATGAAGCTTGTCCATGTCATCAAAAGATTTCAATGGGGCATCCCACACATATGAGCCGCCGTTCGCGCCGCCGATTTTTGTTTCATGCATCCCCCAGTCGCTTTCTTCAAAGACATAGGGAATGGTAAAATACGGCTCCACAACTCTGTCATCACCCATGGTTTCACCCCAGAAAATTTCCTTCCTGAGCATCATTTCCCATCCACGTGCAAGTTCACCCCTGCATTCCATATCGGCATCGGTAATAATTTCATTCCAGCCGTTCTCCGGATCGCAGAAAATGACCGGGCGCGTCGGTTCGAGGGCGTTGTGATGGTACCATAGGTCACGTTTTTCGTTCTCGATCGGCCGTGCGGCAAGCTCGGAAACCTTACATGCCAGACGCCGGAGCGTTTCACGGTCGGAGTTGTCAATACGAACGGTATCCGCTTTAACTGTTTTCCTGGCAAGTGTTGACTGGGTTTGGTCTGTCATATGGAAACGTCACTTTCTATCACATTTCGGATGGAGTTACCTTCGCTTTTTGAAAGATATTTTTAACGGGGTACCCTTAAAACCGTACCGTTCTCTGAGACAGCGTTCCAGGTATCTGGGAAAATTTTCTTTTACCTTTCTCACATCACTCGTGAAAATGCTAAAAGATGGGGGCTCTGTAGCATACTGGGTGCCGTAGAGAATTGAAAAATTGCCTGCACCGGGAGGAATGGGAAGCTTTTCGATAAAATCGTTGAATTCGGACGTTTTTATACGGTACTTTCGGGCTTCGTCAATTTGTAGTGCCGTTTCGATGAGCTTCGGAATCCTTTTGCCGGTAAGAGCCGAAGTAAAGACTATGGGATAATAAGTTTTGTCCGGAAGTTCATCGAGTATTTCTGTCTCGAAATTCTTCATGGTCTTGTGATCCTTCTCAACGAGATCCCATTTGTTCGCCGCTATAATAAGCCCCTTGCCCATAGTGGTCACATCATTGATTACGTTTTTTTCATAGGATGTGAGTCCCTGGCTGCTGTCAATCACCACAACAGCCACATCGCACCGTGAAAGACTCTTCTGTGTCCGCAGGTAACTGTAGTAATCGAGCGATTCCTTCAATCTGGTTATCTTTTTCAATCCGGCGGTATCCACTAAGGTAACTGCTCGGCCGTTCCATGTGAGATGGGTGTCGGTCGAGTCACGGGTTGTTCCGGGGATATCGGTTACAAGAACTTTTTCAGAACCTGCAAGTGAATTTACAATAGATGATTTTCCCATATTGGGTCTGCCGATGATAGCTATCCTGAGCGCTTTGTCTTTTTCTTCAATTTCCGTATACACCGAAGGAAGCAGTTCAACAAGCGCATCGAGGAGATCACCGGAACCGCGCCCGGTTTTACCCGAAATGGGGTAGGGTGCTCCGAGACCCATATTATAAAATTCATACATGTCATACTCGTCACGGTTCCTGTCTATCTTGTTAACTCCGAGAACGACCGGTTTTCCGCTCTTGATTATTTCATTCCGGATATGTACATCAAAATCCGTAATACCGCTTTTCACATCCGTGATAAGAAGAATAACATCTGCTTCCCCGATTGCGATACGGCTCTGTTCACTGACTGCAAGTTCCATTTGATCCTTGCTTGATGCTACATACCCTCCTGTATCGACGAGCATGAACAGCCTTCCGTTCCATTCGAACTCGAAAGCGATACGGTCTCTTGTTACCCCCGGCTGAGCATCGGTTATGGCAAGAGGTTTCCTGATTATACGGTTGAAAAGAGTTGACTTGCCTACATTCGGCCTGCCAATAATTGCCACAATCGGTACATTCATCTATAAGACCTCAGCTTGTTTCACTTTAGACAGTAAGTTAACGATTATATTGATAGACAATACCATTTCTATGTATTCAATAGTCGGTTTACGTAAATAGTTTGAGCGGGTCATAATCGCCGTTCATAACCTTTACTCCGAGAGCTTTCGACAGGTCCGCCGGATTCATGTCATCAAGAAACACACCCGAATCGTTCAGACAGTTGGGCGGAAGAAAGACTGTTTCATCGGATTTTATCCCCTCGAGGGCTGACAGTATATCGTTCCCCGTCAGAAGTCCCGAAACAGTTACCATCTCTCCGAAAAACCGGTTATCAACAGCAACAGTCCGGGCTGTTATCCCGTGGATTTCAGAAATTCTATGGGAAAACTCCTCTATATATGGCGCCATGGATACGCCGGTAACAAAAACGAAATTCCCCGTTCGTTTTACCCCTTCCCTGAGACGTTGTTCAAGATTTGAAATGGATTCAAGAAAATCCCTGAGCATGCCGACACCATTTTCTATCTGGGGGAAATCATCATAATACTCCGGAGGAGGAATATCCAGCCCGGCAAGAAGATACAGTTCATCTGCGCAGTAAACAAAACCGGTGTCGGTTTGATCAGCAAAGCTGTCATGAAACATGTTGACAGTTTCAATGATTGTCCGCGCATCTTCATCGGCAACGGCTTTGATGACGGGGAGCTTTTCCCTGTGACGGGTAAGACCGACAGGAACAATCGCCAGAGATACAATATTCATGGACATACTGTGTAAATCACGTATCGTTTGCTCAAGGATATCGCCATCGTTGATTCCCGGGCAAACCACAACCTGGCAGTGCATTTTAATCCCCGCTGCCAGAAGACGTTCCATATTCTCGATAAGATGATCGTCCTTTGTGATACCGAGCAATTTCATTCTTGTTTCCAGATCCGTTGCATGCACCGATACGTACAACGGGCTGAGACGCTGGGACACGATTCTCTGAAGATCAAAATCCCGGAGGTTTGTTAAAGTCACATAGTTCCCATACAGAAATGAAAACCGGTAATCCTCGTCTTTTATATAGATTTCATTTCTCATTCCGGGTGGATTCTGATCGATGAAACAGAACATACAATGATTTCCGCATTGTTTTATTTCCATGGATTCAAATGTAATGCCAAAATCCTCTTCGCCGTTCAGCACGACGATAAATTCATACGTTCCCCGGTGAACTGTCAGGCGGACATCCTGTTCCGAACCATAGAACATGATATCTATAAAATCACGGGCGGGACCATTATTAACAGCTACTATCTTGTCACCTGCCCGTAAGTCCTGTTTATCAGCCTGAGAACCTTTTTTTACTGCTGTAATTTTCATATAAAATCCCGTGCATTTCAATGGGGAAGGGCTGCATCTTCGAAGGCCCTGAGCATGAGAATGGCATCGATTCCACTGACCGGGCTGTCCGGATTGAAGCGACCGTTTTCCGGCATATCAATTATTTCCTTTTCAATACAAAGATTGATGGCGTTGAATGCATAATAACCGGAGTTAACATCATCGAACGGCGAGGCCATACCAATATATTTTGTCACTACGGCAGAATCTTCGCTGACAAGCGCAAAAACAAACTGCATAACCACTGCCATGAGAGACTTTGTGACAAGCCTGTCAGGATAAAATCTGCCATCCGGATAGAGATTTAAAAAAGGTATGTCAACATGTATAATATCGACAATCCATTTTTTTGCCCTGTTAGAAGTAATTTCCGATGTAACGTCTCTATTCGTATTCCTGAGTGTTAAGTTCTCCCTGAACAATACATTAAACTTTTCAGGGCGGTAGTTTTTTAAAAGGGTTTTCAGATGTAATTCCTCGATTAACAGGATACACAAATCAGCCCGGTTGATATTCGCTTTTTCGGCTATTATCCTGCCTTCTACGGATAACGGTTCCGCTTTCAGTATCTTTTGAATGAGTGTGATGCGTTTATTCGACCGTGCTGCAAAAACACCGTTTTGTTCGGCTGTTTTGTTAAAGTATTCCAGCGCCTGTTTACATTTATCAGCTTTATAATAACTTTCGGCAAGGTAATACATCGCTCGTTCGTTTTCAGGTTCGATACCGAGCGCCTTTTCAAAATGTTTCAGAGCTTCATCAAACCATTGCTTTCCATGTTTGCGTTCCGTAATCGAATATCCCAATGCTGCGTAAGCATCTGCAAAGCTGCGGTCTTTCCCGATTGCCTTTTTTGCAAGTTTCAGGGCGCGCTTATAATTCGAACGGCGCAGTTCAACAAACGCCATTCCCGTATACCCCATCGGGGAATCTTTATCAAGCTCAAGAGCCCGTGCAAACTCGGATTCTGCAGTTTTCAGGTCATCGGTATCGATCTTCTGCAGACCAAAGGCATAATGATTTTCCGGAGTATCGACGTTTGATTCACGCTTCACAGGTTTGGAACAGCAGAGAAGAAAACTGAAAGCACATACTATCCCAAGAACTGAAAATGCAATGGTTCTTTTATAAACAAATTTAATGCGACTGTTTTTCATGGATAATTCAGGTACACTTTCACCGGTCGGCTACGTTTTTTCTGCCCTTGACAGCGACAGAGTAATAGATTTCATACATGGGTGCCTGAAAAAGGGCTTTTTCAACGCCCTCTTAAATACTCTTATAATATAAACGTAATAATCATTTTTTCCTAATTTGAAACAAACCGGTTTATACATGGATTGTTCATATTTTCATAATTGCGGGGTCCAAATGTCCGGATACCATATCTGAAACATACCATTCATTGTATGAACGATTATTATCATGAGAGGTATACGAAAATCAAACAACGAAATTATACTCAATACCTGTGAGAGAATTGAGAAGAAAGCTCCCCATAAAAAATAATGTATCTACGTGTAGAAAGGTTCATAGTGAAGAGAGCCACCTGTCAATTACCTCGAATTGAGTCTCAACCGAACCGGGTACATCCGGATTCGCCCATTGAATATTTTTTTGAGCACGGAACCATGTCATTTGCCTTTTTGCATAACGGCGAGTGTTACGTTTTACAAGATCAATACACGTTTCGTAAGGCATATCTCCATCGAGGAAGGGAAACCATTCTTTGTACCCGACAGTATTAAGAGCAGTCAGGTTCCTTGAATATCCCCGGTTCAGAACAGCTTTCAATTCATCGAACAGACCATCGGAAACCATATGATCAACACGATTATTAATAGATGTATAAAGCTTCTCTCTTTGCTTTTCTAATCCGATGATGTAATAATCGTAGTCGCCGCCGATGATTTTTTCTTCACCGCGCAGAGAAGAAAAGGTTGTGCCTGTGGTTACAACGATTTCAAGCGCCCGCATAATCCGGAAAGAATCGTTCTCATTCAGTTCTGATGCGCGTTCGAAATCGAGCTTTTTCAGTTTCGTGTACATGTGGGCGGGACCTTTGTCCGAAAGCTCTTTTTTCAGAGATTCCCTCACTTCCGGGTCTGCGGTAATACCCTCTGTCAATCCATCCATGAACGCCTTCATATAAAATCCTGTTCCCCCGGATATAATGGGAAGCCTTCCGGATGAGAGAACACCGTTCACCGCATCTGCTGCCCGAAGCACCCAGTCACCGGCGCTGAACGGTTCGTCCGGATCGATAATATCGATGAGATGGTGGGGAATCTGTTCACGTATCCCGAGGGAAGGTTTTGCGGTACCGATATCCAGATAACGGTATACTTTTCTCGAATCGGCGCTGATTATCTCGCCATCAAACAGCTCCGCCGCCATGAACGCGACCTTCTTTTTCCCCGAACCGGTAGGCCCCGCAATAACCAGAACGTTCGGTTTCATGATACAAAATACTCCATATAGATGATTTTTCACCACGCTTCTATGAGGGCGGTGAAAAAGTCCTTTTTCACGCACCTTGTAAAGAAATATATATCGTTTGTTGCTGTCAAGGGCTTGTAAATCAACGCTTCGTGTGACTCTTGACAGCTTACATCCTAAACCGTATAGTTTTTTACCACGTTTCTATGGAATGCGTATTAAATCTTAATAATGATACTGCGTTTGTAAAGCCAGTAAGCACAATACCATAAAACAAGAAGTTCTAAATTAATATGTATGATTTTTCCAAACACGCCGAGAGGTTCGAGAACCGGTATGGTAAAAATACCGATAAAATTATAGATCCAATTCCCCAATAATTCCTTACACATATAAATAAATATCGGATTCATGCCAAAGACAACCAAGGGAAACGACCATTTTTTGTACCCTTTCACATCAATTATCCAGTAGAATAAGGCAAGTGTTAAAAGACACCAGCCACCGCTGTAAATGATAAATGAACTGGTGCAAATCCGTTTCACAATGGGTGTAAAGGGGTCAAGGGCAAGCCCGAGTATAACACCCGTTATGCCACCAATAATGAAATATTTCATCTTGTTGATATCGTCACGGTTGCTTTTCAGAATATAACCGGCTATGACACCCCACATGGTATGTGCTGTTGAACCAATAAAATTTATCGTAACCCACCCGCCGCCATCATTAATTTTGCCCATGATAATTCTATCCACAAACGCGCCGAGATTACTATCCTTCATCCATGGATCGACGACACCGGGAAGAGGAATAAACCGATACGCACAATAATTTCCCATCAGGATAGCAAAAGATAGTATGACCTGGGTTTTGAGAGATTTTCTCATACATAAAAATGCTATGAAATAGGTAAATGCGAGCTGCGTGAGAACGTTCCACAGTTCCCATACGAGTCTGTTACTATAGGAACAGTGAAGTATTACCCCGAGGAAAAATAATATGACAGACCTTTTTATAACATGCAGAAATGTATGATTCCATGTCTCGCCATGATCCCAACGTTTTGTAAATGAAAACGGCATGGTGACACCGACGATGAACATGAAAAAAGGCTGTATCAAATCCCAGAAATACATACCATGCCAGGGATGATGGGATAATTGTCGTACAAAAAAACCTGCATAAGGGTAACTTTTTAAAAGAGTAAGCCCAAACCCACTCGATACCAGGAGAATCATGGTGAACCCGCGAAAAGCATCAAGAGATTCTAAGCGTCCCTTTTTATTGAAAAGTCCCTCTCTTCTTTCCATACTTTAACCTCCATACGAACGGTAACAAAAGTACCTGAAAAACAATCATGAATCATTATGCGCTGACTATTCCTATCGGAGGATAGGTTTTCCACCTGCCGCGGGTGAAGTCGGGAACATCGACCGGTTTGCTTTTGTTCGCTACCGAGATTTCGCTTAATTCAGTGATAACACTCCATGCGGCGGCATCATATACATCCATATCGGTGGGCAGACCCTCGCGGAGGCATTTGATAAGGCGGTAATCCTCGATGAAGTCCATACCGCCGTGACCACCCTTGGCTTTTCCGCTTATTGATGTCCACAGCGGGTGTTCGAACTCCTTAAGGTACTCCCTGGTCGTTTCCCACTGATGCTCCGGACTTCTCCCTTCGATGTATATTTTATCGGGGTAGCCGCGGAAAATTCCTTTCGTTCCCTGTACAAAATTGATACGGCTGTAGGGGCGCGGCAGGTTGCAGTCGTGGACAAGGGTTATCGTACGGCCGTTGATAGTAGTAATCATGCTGACATTCACATCACCGAGAGCGTACTTCTGCTTTGCGCGAGGGTCGTCGGCGCCGAATTTCTCAGCTGCGTACAGGTTCAATCCCCGTGAATTGCTGCTCGTCGATACAAGATAATCATACCGGTCGCCGCGATTGATATTCAGACACTGGGATACCGGGCCGAGCCCGTGTGTCGGGTAAAGGTTGCCGTTGCGTTTTATCGAGTGCGCAAGACGCCATAATCCCTCGCCTTTCATGTCGAATTTAACATTGCGAAGATCGTGCAGGTACCCCGCTTCGCAGTGCATCAGTTCACCGAAGAGCCCCTGTCTGACCATGTTCAGTACCATCAGTTCGCTGCGATCGTAACAGCAGTTCTCCATCATGATACAGTGCTTTTTGTAGTTTTCTGCGTTCTCTACAAGCTGCCAGCATTCTTCAAGAGTAACCGCAGCGGGCACCTCCGTTACCGCATGTTTGCCGTTTTTCATCGCAGCCACACAGACCGGGACATGCCATTCCCAGGGAGTGGCGGTATACACCAGATCGAGGTCCTCTTCCCCGCACATGCGTTCGAAATCATACTCGCCGCGGGTGTAAAGCGTCGGAGAAGGTTGTCCTGCCTCGACTGTTAATTTCTGCGATCGGACCGCGTGGTCTTCCACAATATCGCAGATTGCCCTGATTTCTACTCCCTCGATCCTGAGCAGGTTTCCGACATGATTGGTTCCCATGCCGCCGACTCCAACATACCCGATGCGCACCCTTTCGATCGGCGGCGAAGAGAACCGCACGGGTGGCGCGGGTTGATTCCTGATGCCCATTCCGGTTCCTGCGCCTGCACAGCCGGAGGAATTCATTCCGCCGAGCGCCGCACCAAGCCCTGCGGTTCCGAGTTTTATGAAATCACGACGGTCAAGCGAATTTTCCATGATAGTTTCCTCCTATATCAAAATGTATTGGATAGAGATATGGGTATTCGTATTAAATATAAAAACGTACCGTGATAATGACAGATATTTTAAGCGGGCGGTGAAAAATAGTTTCGCGCACCCTCTTAATTCATATGAGGCATGAAGGAATCTTGATATGATACTTGAAAAAATGCTTGTGCAACCAAAGTTCAATTGCGTACATTTTTTGATTTTTGAAATCTGTTTTCTGTTTTTACCTCCCGAACCGCCTGTTCAGCTCTTCAACAGTCAGCTTCACAATTGTCGGGCGCCCGTGGGGACATACGAACGGCGATTTCGTCGCAAACAATTTGTCAACCAGGTACTGCATCTCGTTCTGGTTCAGCGGTTTTCCTGCCTTTATGGCTGAACGGCAGGCAAGCGCCGCGGCAAGTTTTTCAAGGTATCCCGAGGTTATTTTCCCGTGTACCCGCATCTCTTCGATGAACTCATTCAGAATCCCGCCATCCTCGAAACGGGTCATTCCGGAGGGAATCGCATCAACCATTACCGACCGTTCCCCGAATTCCCTTATGCCGAAACCGATTTTATTCAAAAACGATAACATCGGTTCGATAATATCGTAGTCGGCAGCGGAGAAATCGAGTGTCAACGGGAATAAAAGCTGCTGAGCCGCGGCAGGTTTCCCCCTGAGGTTTTCTAATATCTCCTCGTAGAGGATGCGTTCATGGGCAATATGCTGGTCAAGGATAATCGCGCCTTCCTTGATAGTCGTTATGATGTACATGTCGTTGAGCTGCATGAAAACGGGGCCCTCGAACTGCGGTTCGACAGCTTCAGCGCCCGCAGGGGATTTCTCCATTTGAGTCTGTCCGGTTTCCGTCGGAAAGGAAAATCCGGTCTGGGAAAACTCGGAATCCATGCGATGGGAAGAACTGTCGGCACGTTTTGCATCTTTGTACCATTTTTCATCCGGCGGATTATAGATTGTGATCGGCGTTTCGGAACGTTTGAAATCCATGAGGTTTTTCGGAGTATCTCCAAACTCCGGGGCACCGTCCATGGTTTGAAAAACCTGTGCTATTGCATCCCTGAGGGCTTGCACTATAACGAAATCGCGGTGTATGCGTATTTCCCGTTTTGCCGGATGTATATTCACATCAACCCGATGGGGATCGATTTCGAAATAGAGTACAAAAGCAGGATACATCCCTTTGACCAGTCTTGGTCCATAGGCATTCAGTACCGCCTGGAGAATGCTTCTCGATTTGACCGGCCTGCCGTTCACGATTATATACTGGTTGAAACGGGTAGATGCGGTTTCCGGTTTACCAAGAAAACCCTCGATTTCAACACCTTCCAGGCTGAGGTTCATGGGTACCATGAGACGTGATATCGTCGTGCCGAAAATACGGGGCAGCGTCTCTTTCCGGGCGGAACATTTTTCGAAGGCGAAGCGTTCCCTGCCATCGGAGATTAATTTCATGGATACACCGGGAGTCGCAACAGCGGTATCATAGAGGATTCTCTTAATGTGTTTCAGTTCGGTATCTTCGGATTTCAGGAACTTCCGGCGGGCAGGCATGTTGAAAAAAAGGTTCTTTACTTCCACATCGGTGCCCTCGTCACGGCCGATATCGGAAACATTTTTGAGAATGCCGCCATTGATAACAAGCCGTGTTCCGAAAACGTTATCCTTTGTTTTTGTATCTATGACAACCTTTGAAACCGAAATGATTGAAGAGAGCGCCTCGCCGCGGAAACCGAGCGAGACAATGTTTTCAATATCCGAAATGTTCTCAATCTTCGATGTGGCATGACGTTCCAGAGAAAGGAGCGCATCATCACGGCTCATTCCAACACCATTGTCCGAAACCCTGATTAGTCTCCGGCCTCCGCCCTCGATCTCGACAGTTACGGAATCGGCGCAGGCATCTATGGCGTTTTCCACAAGCTCTTTCACCACCGAGGCGGGTCTCTCGACTACCTCTCCGGCAGCAATTTGATTGGCGACAATATCCGAAAGTATCTTTATTTTTGGCAATTAAAAAACCTCTGTAATAAGAATTATAAGCTGTCATCAGCCGGTTGATTCATACATCAGCGTAAAGAAACAATTATTTCTTTACCATCTGTATCCAAATGCGGTTTATGTATCGTTGCCGCTCACTTTTTTATCCGTCTTCCGCTTTAACTGCTCCAGTAACAACAGCGCTTTGATCGGGGTAAGATTGTCAATGTCTATCTCGCGAAGCTCCTCGACAACCGGATGCTCCGGTAATTCAAAGAGACTCAACTGGAAGTTCGGCTCTTCTTTTTGTGAGGCCGCGATTTTCGGTTTGTTGTTGATGGTAAATTCATTTTTTTCAAGATTATTCAGAATTTCATTGGCACGGGTTATGACTTTCGGGGGGAGACCGGCAAGCATCGCAACCTGGATGCCGAGGCTCTGATCGGAACCGCCCTCGAATATCTTCCTCAGGAATACAATCTCGTCATTCCATTCCTTCACGGCTACATTGTAATTTTTAACCCGAGGGAGAATCATTTCGAGTTCGGTTAATTCATGAAAATGCGTCGCAAAAAGAGTCCGTGCCGCAGCACGCTGCACCTGGTGAAGGTATTCCACGATAGCCCATGCAATACTTAACCCATCGAACGTTGATGTGCCTCTCCCGACTTCATCAAAAAGGATAAGACTTCTCGGCGAGCAATTATTGAGGATGTTTGCCGTTTCGTTCATCTCCACGAGGAACGTGGATTCTCCCCCTGCAAGATTGTCGGATGCCCCTACACGGGTAAATATCCTGTCCACAACGCCTATGTGCGCGTACGATGCCGGCACGAAAGATCCTGCCTGGGCAAGGAGCACAATAAGACCGACCTGTCTGAGATAGGTTGACTTTCCCGCCATGTTCGGGCCTGTTATGATAAGTATCTGGTCTTTTTCGGTATCCGCAGCGGTATCATTGGACACGAATTTCCCCGCCGGAAGGAGGTTTTCAACGACCGGGTGACGGCCGTCCCTGATATCAAGCAGCGTACTGTTGTCGACCTCGGGGCAGACATATCCCTTGAGTCTTGCCACGTTCGCATACGAGCAAAGCACATCTATGACTGCAACCGCAGAGGAAAAAGCCTGAATTTCCTTTACACGAGCGGCCACCTCTTTTCTCAGAGATATAAAAAGGTCACGCTCGAGATCGGCAATGCGTTCCGCAGCACTGAGCACTTTCGCTTCGTATTCCTTGAGTTCGGGAGTAATGAAACGCTCGGCGTTTACCAGTGTCTGCTTGCGTGTATAGTCCTCCGGAACTTTACCGAGATTCGACCTGGAAACCTCAATAAAATATCCGAATACGTTATTGTATTTCACCTTGAGGTTGGAAATGCCGGCACGCTGACGTTCCTTCGCCTGCAAATCCGCTATCCAGCTCCGTCCTGAATGTGATATTTCCCTCAGTTTATCCAGTTCCGAATGATACCCATCGCGGAAAATACCGCTATCTGAGATCAGCATGGGCGGCTCATCAACTATCGAACCGGTTATGTTTCCGGCAATATCACGGAGGTCGTTTATCTCTTCGGCGCTTTGTTCGAGTATTTCGGATTTGAAGCCGTCAAGTACCTCACGCAGACTCCGGGAACATTCCAGCGATTCGGCGAGCGATACCATGTCACGGGGATTTGCGCGCTCCAGGCAGACACGGCTTATGAGTCGTTCAATATCGCTGATGGTACAAATGATGCCCTCAATTGCTTCATGAGATCCGGCATTTTCCATGAGTTCCTTTACACCATCATGCCTTTTTTTTATGTGTTCGGGCTGAATGAGAGGACGTGTTATCCAGNCTTTGAGAAGTCTTCCGCCCATCGGAGTCAGTGTGTGGTCAATAACGCCGAAAAGCGTTCCTTTTGCCCCGGTATCCCCGATAAGTTGTGAGGTAAGTTCAAGATTGCTCCGAGTTTTTGCATCGAGAAACATAGTCTCATCGGGGCGGTAACGCTTGATAATATTTATGTGGTCGAGTGAAACCTTTTGTGTATCAATAAGATATGAAAGAATACTGCCGGCAGTTGAAATACCGTTCGCACAGTCCTCCAATCCGAAGCCCTTGAGATTCGCCACCTTGAAATGTTCAAGGATTTTATCCTGCGCATAATTTTTTTCAAAAGTCCATCCATCACGGTACGTTATCATGACACCCTTTAAACGCTGCTTGATAGCATCTTCAACTTCCACCGGTTCGTTCTCGGACAGGAGCACTTCCGCCGGTGCAATCCGTTCCAGTTCATCAAGCCAATCCCTGTCAGCAGGAATATCACCGGCACAAAACTCGCCCGTGGATAAATCCGCCATCGCTATACCGGCATTTTCACCGTTGATCGATATGGAGGCAAGATAGTTGTTGCTTCTCGAGTCAAGCACTTCCTCTCCCATAGCGGTTCCGGGGGTGACTACCTGCACAACCTCGCGTTGTACCGGACCTTTGGACTTGCCCGGCAGCGATGTCTGTTCGCATATGGCAACTTTATATCCGGCACGCAGGAGCTTCGTCAGATACCCGTTCACAGCATGATAGGGAATGCCTGCCATGGGAATGGGGTCTTTCTTTTTCTTTTCACGGGATGTGAGCGTTATTCCGAGTTCACGGGCGGCTAATTTCGCATCCTCGAAAAACATCTCATAAAAATCGCCCATTCTGAATAAAAGTATGGCGTCATCATACTCTTTTTTAATCTCAAGATACTGCTGCATTACAGGTGTTATATCGGACATAATTTAAAATTTGATGGAAGAATTACTGGTTATCGTAAACGATCAACGTTTTTTTTATCTTTCTGCCTTCATTTATCAAGAATCACAACATTCCCTTTTATCCCGGAAACCCTGTTTATCCTTTCTACCATTATATCCGCTTCCTCACGGGTCATGAAATATCCCACCCTGACAAGAAAATAATGGATATTCTGTCCGGTTTTCATATCCACACGGACATTAAAACCTGCTTTTTCCAGGTTTCTGAACATTTTCAGGGCATTCGTTCGCATCTCGAAAGCACCAAGCTGTACGGAAAATTCCGCATTTTCCTCATCGACTTCACTTTCAGGAACAACTGCCTCGGTTTTCTCTGTACCGGAAATAGCTATACCATTGTCGAAAGAATACTCGGAATCGCTCGCGATACGGTTTCCTTTTTCTCTGATGGCATGAGCCTGGTAACTGTAAGGATAATTTTTCAGCAGCCGCTCGGTAAATACCCGGGCATTTTCATCGTTACCCAGTTCTTGCCACGAAAGGGCGATAACCTCTAAAACCCTCGGGGTAAAAGCGCTGACATCATCATTTTCTTTGAGAACCTTATGGGCACATTCCAGGGCTTTATTCCATTCCTTAAGCGCCACATAGGATTCCATGATGCCTGTCATGGCATACACACGCTTTCTACCCCCGGCATCCAGCTCGACGGATTGGTTAAAATAATCAATTGCTTCTAACGGTTTTTCTTCCCTGAGACTGATGATCCCTATGCGGTACAATGCTTCCAAACAAAAAACGCTCGCGGGATACTCGTCGAGTAAATGATCGTAAAGCCGCCGGGCATCGGCATAGTTCCCGGCGGAAAAAACCATCTCTGCCCTCCTGTAAAGGGCTTCGGATGCGAGGGAGGAATCCGCCAGTATCTCTGCTTCTTTGTACAGCCACAACGCCTTGTTATGATCCTCCTCTATCCGGGCAAGATAAAAATAAACGAAAGGATTATCAGGCTGACTGCGTTGAAAATTCTTGAGTTCCTCACGTGCTTTTTCAAACTCTCCCTGTTCGATATATTCGAGCGCTTTTTTTGGAACATCAAAGCTATTATCAGCATCTGATATACGTGAAAAAACGGTGAAGAAAGAAAGCAGGATATATGATGTTATTACAATTTTTTTCATGGGGCTTTACCCACCAGAGAAGCGCCTGTTGTTGACTCTATTAACACATGAACGAAAGAACCGGGCACAATATTGTTATCATCGGCATACAACACGACAGGCGCATTGGTTTCGGAAAATCCAAACCATCCTTTGCCGTCCTTGCTGACTTTATGTACCAATACAACGGCGCCGGAACCTATGCGTTCCCTGTTCTTTTGATAATTTATTGTGTTCTGTAATGCAATAGCTTTTTTCAGACGTTCGAGTCTTATTGCTTCAGGGACACCGGAGCCCAGTAAGCTCGCTTTCGTGCCCTTGCGTTCGGAATAACGGTAAAGAAATGCAAAATCATAACGGATAGCTTCCATGACCGACAGAGTCGCCCGAAAATCTTCTTCCGTTTCNCCCGGAAATCCAAAGAGCAGGTCTGTCGTTATGCTGATACCATGTATCTTTTCACGTGCCGTCTCGATTAACCTCATATAATCCGAAACCGCATAACCGCGGTTCATTGCCTTCAATATACTATCAGAACCTGACTGGAGAGGAAGGTGCAGGTGCGGGCACACATTCTCACGTTCTGCTATCACATCAAGTATATCGGCCGTAAGGTCCTTCGGATGGGATGTCAAAAATCGTATCCGGTCAATACCGCTGTCTGAGACTCGTTTCAGTAAACCGGCAAAATCCACATTCCCATCCCGGTACGAATTCACATTCTGACCGAGAAGGATTATTTCACGACAGCCGTCCTTTACAAGTCCTTCAGCTTCCTCTACGATACTCTCTATCGGTATGCTGCGTTCTCTGCCCCTTACATAGGGAACGATACAGTAGGAACAGAAATTGTTGCAGCCGCGCATGACCGCTATAAAGGCAGAAAAAGGATTCGACCGAACAGTTCTGATATTCTGGTACGTCTCGGTATCGGTAGATTCGGTATTAACCATGGCTTCGTCACGGGCGCAGCGTATCATATCGGGAAGGTTCCGGTACGAATCCGGACCTGCAACAATCCGCACTTCATCGGAAAGAAACTCTCCGCCCAATCTCTGCGCCATACAGCCGATAATTCCGAAAAAAAGATCGGGATTGTCCTTCCTGAGAGCATGCAATTCATTTATACGGCCCCTGATTCGATTTTCCGCATGCTCACGAACAGCGCACGTATTCAACAGGATAACTTCCGCCTGTGACATATCCGACACTATTGTAAAACCGCCCGTTTCCAGGATAGAATGCACTTTCTCCGAATCAAGCTTATTCATCTGGCAGCCATATGTTTCAATATATACATTTTCAGGTTTCATAGTTTACTTTTTGTATATCTCTTTTGGTAAAAATAAATAAACAGGGATACATTAAAGGCGTGGTGAAAAACTATAATGCTCAGGATTTAAGCTGTCAAGGGTCAACGCCAAGTGTTGATTTATATGCCCTTGACAGCAACACAGTCATATATTTCATACAGGGGCGCGTGAAAAATGACTTTTTCACCGCCCTCTTAATGTCTGTAATGCAGGTGCATACTACTATCTCAATCCTTTAATATATTCACTGATGGCTCTGGCACAAGCATTATGTAAAACCATGTGTGTCCATCTGTGGTCAATGTCTCTCTTTCAAATTTTGCTCAATGAATCCATTTCAGTATAATAGGTTAATATAAAAAAAAGCGGCTCGAAAACGAACCGCCTTTTTTATATTTTTTACAACTAAAAGAAGTTGTCAAGATTTATTATTCTCTTCGCCCGATTTCTCTTCGGGAGATGGTTCTTCGGTTTCCTTTACCGGTTCTTCAGTTTTCTCTTCAGGAGATGGTTCTTCGGATTCCTCTACCGGTTCTTCAGCTTTCTCTTCAGGAGATTCTCCGGTTCCACTATCTGCCTCTTTTTTCTCCTCTAAAGGAATGGTTTCTTCCGGTTCTGCTATTGCTTCAGCAACTTCTTCGGGAATCACTTCCACCGGTTCACCTTTTTCTGTTTCCGCTTTACCGGTTATTTTTTCCGGCTCAATAACGGTTTCTTCGACTTCTTCCGGACTTTCAATATCTGATTCAGGTTTGGGTAGTTCTTCAACCTTTTCTTCTGAGGAATCTACGGTTACTTCAGGCAAATCTTCTTTACCCTCAGGAGGAACCGTTTCTTCAAGCCCGACTTTGACCTCTTCTCCATCTTCCGTGGTTTCTTCCACCGATTCTGCCGTTTCTTCCGAGGAATCTGCGGTTACTTCAGGCAAATCTTCTTTACCCTCAGGAGGAACCGTTTCTTCAAGCCCGACTTTGACCTCTTCTCCATCTTCGGCGGTTTCTTCCACCGATTCTGCCGTTTCTTCCACGGCTTTTTCGGGTTCAGGTTCCGGAGTGCCTTTTTCGGCTACCGCTTCTGCAGTCTGGACAGATTCAGCGACAGCCGCTGTTTTTTCAGCCGCCGGCTTCAGAGAAGAATCTTCAGTTTTCTCAACGGGAGTGTCAAAAATATCGCTGAAAGAATCGCCGATAGTTGCCGGCTGGGGCTTGTATTTTTCTTTGAACTCATCGAATTCTGTCTTATCCTTGTCCTTGAAATATTCACGGACACTGAGAATGATCTTCCGTTGTTCTTTTTCAAACTCGATAACCTTCAACGGAAGTTCATCACCTGTCTTGAAAGCTTCGGCAGGTTTCTTTATATCCTGAGCAAGCTGGAAAGTAGGCACAAAACCCTCGATATCATTTTCCAGTGCGACAACAACACCGCGGTCAAGGATACGGATAATAATCCCGCTGGTAATCATTCCTACCGCAAATTTCTCTTCTAAAGTCGACCACGGGTCTTCAAATATCTGTTTGTGACCGAGGGAAATTCGGCGGTTATCCTTGTCAATATCAAGAATAACAACCTCGACAGTATCTCCCTTTTTCATAACTTCGGAAGGATGTTTGATGCGTTTCGTCCAGCTCATGTCCGAAATGTGAACCAGGCCATCGATACCTTCTTGAATTTCTACAAAAGCGCCGAAATTGGTGAGATTTCTTACTTTCCCATCAACACGGCTTCCAACGGGATGATGTTCATCGATAGTTACCCATGGATCGGGTTCAAGTTGTTTGATGCCAAGAGAAATTTTTTCTCCTTGCTTGTCAACACTGAGTATTTTGCATTCAATCACGTCACCGACATTGACAATCTTGGAAGGATGCTTGACATGTTGTGTCCAACTCATCTCGCTGATGTGAACAAGTCCTTCAATACCGCGTTCCAGTTCAACAAACGCACCGTAATCAGTCGTTGAAACTACTTTTCCCTCTACAACAGATCCCTGGGGATACCTCTCATCGACACCCTCCCATGGGTATGGTGTCATCTGCTTCATACCAAGGGAAATTCTGGTTTTTCCTTCCTCGTAGTTGAGAATCTTTACATCAATGTTATCACCAATTGAAACGAGTTCGGACGGGTGATTTATCCTTCCCCAGGACATATCGGTAATATGAAGAAGGCCATCGACACCGCCAAGATCGATAAAAGCACCGAAATCGGTGATGTTTTTCACCATGCCTTTTCTTATCTGCCCGATTTCAAGATCCGTAAGGACTGTCTCACGCAACAGGTTTCGTTCCTCTTCAAGAACTGCCCGTCTCGAGACAACAATATTACGTCTGATCTTATTGATTTTTATGATTTTTAATTCGCACATTTCGCCAATATATTGGTCGAAATTCTTAACCTGTCGAATATCAATCTGAGAACCGGGCAAAAAGGCATCAACTCCAAGTAAATCAACAACTATTCCACCCTTAATACGCCTTACGAGACAACCCTTAATTCTTTCATCTTTTTCATGTATATCCCTGATTTTATCCCAAACCTTCATGAAATCGGCTTTTTGTTTCGATAAAACAAGCTGGCCTTCCTGGTTTTCAAAATCATCAAGAAAAACCTCAATGGTATCGCCAACCTCAATATCAGAGTCTACGCCGAATTCCTGTAATGAAATCGTTCCTTCACTTTTAAATCCAATATCAACAATAACAGAATCATTGGTAATCATCACGACAGATCCCTGGACAATTTTGCCCTGCTCAATTTTCTTCATGGTATCTTCATAAAGATGTAGCATCGAAATGAATTCATCCTCAGAATAGCCGCTCTCATCAAAAATACGGGCAGCCTTGCGTGACAATGTAGCACGAAAACTGATATCGGTTTTCTGTTCACCTCCTGTTTCTATGGATTTTTCCTCATCAGATGGTAGAACTGAGTTTGTCTCAGCACTTTGAATTTCTTCCAGCACGGATGTTTCCTCCTCGGTTTCATTAAGATTTGGCCTGATTACGCACGGCCATTGTGCGTTTTAGAAAGCTCAACAATATCGCACATTATTTTCTCGGAAACAAGTAAATAATTATTTTTTTTCGTCTCATCAATAATTGTATGAGGGTGAAATGGCGGTAGAAAATGTACCGTGATTTTTTGAAATAAACGGTTTTGCATGATAGGAGCCTACTATCCAGCAGGGAACTATCGGCACTCCGGCCTTAACTGCTATCATTCCCACACCTCTTTTGGGCTTGCCGAATTCACCGGTTCGTGTTCTTGTGCCCTCGGGGAAAACGACTAATCCCCAGCCATTTTTAAGATGGTTTATTACCTGTTTCAGCGTTGTCTTCGTATACCCCTGTCGGTCAATCGGTATTGAACAGGTCAGATTCAGCAAATGCTTTACACCCGGTATCGAAAAAAGTTCAATTTTCGCCAGATACGAAACTTTTCTGGAAAGTTTCGCGCCTATTGCCGGGGGATCAAACAGTGAAGCATGATTTGAAGCTATCATGACACCGCCTTCAAGCGGTATATTTTCCAGGCCTTCATAAGATATCCTGAAAGCTATCTTATACAGTATATATACAATAAATTGTACTATCCTGAAAACCCATCCTGCCGGTATACCCTGTGTTTGTATGTGTTTCGTTGCGGTTTTCTCTCCACGGACAATTGAAGCAATGAGAGTAACCTGTTCCTCAAATGTCATATTCGTGGTATCAATGTAGTGTGCATCTTCGGCTTTTCTTAAAGGTGCAAGAGCACGTTCAATATTTGCCCTGTCACGCTCTCTTATTTCTTCGACAAGATTGTCCCGGGGAATGTGAGTTCCTTTTTCGGAAAGTTCTTTGCGTCTCCTTTCGGCCCGTACCTCAACTGAAGCATCGAGATAAATCTTGAACTCGGCATCGGGGAATACAACCGTTCCGATATCTCTCCCTTCCATGACAATACCACCGTTTCGCCCGATCGCTCGCTGCATATCGGTCATTTTATCACGAACACACCCCAGTGCGCTTACTGCCGAAACTGCACGGGTAACATCCCTGTCACGGATGCTGTCAGTTACATCAAGACCGTTGAGCATAATGCGACTGCGGCCGTCAATCAAGGGCATTTCTATGTGTACTGCAGCAAGTAGTTTCCTGATACCTTCCTCGTCTTCAGGGTCGAGACCATGATTGAGAACATCCAGAGTAACCGCACGGTACATAGCTCCGGTATCCACATACAGGAATCCAAGCTTTTCAGCAACTTTCCTGGCGGTTGTGCTTTTCCCTGCGCCTACAGGACCATCAATTGCAACAATCGGTTTTCTTTCTGTCA
>AQSL01000125.1 GCA_000403035.1 Candidatus Latescibacter anaerobius SCGC AAA252-E07
ATGAAGCAAATTATCTATCCATTAATTATCTTATAATTTGTAATTAGTTGTCTTTAAATAGGTTTATATGTTTTAAAGTATAATTTTACCGGACACTACTATTGTTTATTATTGGTTTATAACATATTTTACATTCTCATTATTCATAGTTCTTTTACGTTAAAGGCCGGCCATTGACAGCACATTATCTCGAATGTATGAGTTTTTCACCACGCTATTAAATCATTACGTAAAACCTTAAACTCTGAACAGTAATCCATGAACTTTCTCAATCCACTAATTCTATTCGGACTTGGCGCCGCTTTCCTGCCGCTTGTGATTCACCTTCTATCCAAACGACGGGCGAAAGAAGTCGTTTTTCCAAGCATCTCTCTTTTGAAAATGATGCAAACCGACCGTATACGTATGCTGAAACTCAAACAGCTCATCCTGCTTTTACTCAGAACACTCATAATTATTCTGATTATACTTGCCTTTGCCCGTCCGACCCTGAGAAGTATTTTCAGGGAAAATGCACGGACGACTGCGGTTATTATTATTGATAGTTCCGCCAGTATGTTGTATGTGGATAACGGTGAATTATTATTTGACCGTACACTCAGAAAAGGAAAAGAGATTCTTAACCTGCTGCGAAAGGATGATATGGCGGCGGTGATTTTCTCCGGTACCATTCCGACAATTCTCAGTCAGGGATTGACGAAAGACAAAAAACGCCTGGTAAACGCTCTCGAAGATTGTGAAAATTCCCTGTCTTCCGGAAATCCGGAACAATCATTTAAAATGGTTGTAGATTTACTGGAACGGTCCGGTGCTTTAAACAAAGAAATATACTATGTTACCGATGGCGCTGCAAACTCGCTTCCCGATTCACTTACTGTATCAGATAAAAATATAAGGCTTTATACTGTTTTACTGGGTCCGGAAGAACGAGAAGGGTCTGTGATTGAAGATATCAGACTTGTGGATAAGTTACTTGCTCCCGGCAATGAAATTACGTTCAAGGTAAGAGGTTATTTCGGCGCAGGGGCACAAGAAATGAATATCGAATTTTTTATTAACGGCGAACGTAAAGGCAGATCGCAAGTATCGAAAAGCTCATCCGGTTATGTGGAAGCGGATTTCGGATATACTCCTGAAGTGCACGGCTGGTATTCGGTATATGCCGCAGTTGATGACGGTTATTTTGAGCCGGGTGAAAAGCGGAGAATTGCCATACAGGTTCCG
Source organism: Candidatus Latescibacter anaerobius SCGC AAA252-E07 (assembly GCA_000403035.1). Classification (GTDB taxonomy): domain Bacteria; phylum Latescibacterota; class Latescibacteria; order Latescibacterales; family Latescibacteraceae; genus Latescibacter; species Latescibacter anaerobius. Next base: position 1,225 of record AQSL01000125.1, read on the forward strand.
GAGAAAAAAAATGTTCTTCTGGCAGGCGGATCAACGGAAGATATGTATTTTATTGAAAAGGTGCTCGATCCCGGTCAGGAATATACGATGTTTTCAGTCAAAAGCTTATTGCAGGGTGATATTTCAAAGTCTGATATATCTATGGCAGATGTTATCATTCTTTCCGGTGTGACAGATTTATCCGAGGAATTATATACGTCGCTTGTAACCGCAGTAACGGAACGTGGAAAGGGATTGATGGTTTTTCCGGGGAAAGATATCGGTTCATCCTTTTACGGAAACGGCATATTCCGTGATATTATGCCGATGAAAGTAGAAAAACAAGTTGTATCTCAAAAGCAGGATAAGAGTAATTACATGTATATAGAGCGGTTTGATTTTACCCACCCGATACTCAAAGGGGTATCGAAGGAAGGTACTATCAGTAAACCGGAAGTCATGTCATATTATACAATGAGTCCATCCCCGGATGTACATGTGCTGGCAAGGTTCAGTGATAATTCAATGGCGGTGGGTGAAATTGCGTGTGGAAAAGGGAAGGCTATTGTCTGTGCGGTTAATGCTTTTGAAGACAGCGATTTTCCGTTATCAGGTATTTTTGTGCCCTTTTTCATTCGCTCCGCGCAATATTTATCGGGTATAATAATCAATGGTGGACTATATGAAACCGGCGATACTATCACGGAAACTATCGGGGATATTCCGCAAAATGTTCAGGTTATGGTGAAACCTGAAAACAGCCCGGCGAAGTTTGTCGATATTGCATTTGTTGATGGCAGAGCACTAACAAAGGATGTAACGGCAGGATCTCCCGGTTTTTATTCGGTATATACAGGAAATGAAGAGAGAAAGCGGTACAGTGTCAATGTACCTGTTTCAGAAATACAATTTAAACGTTATGGTACAAAATCGTCCTCTGAGGCGTTTAAGAATATACACTGGAAAGAAATTGATGATTCGGAAAATCTCACGGAATTTGTTATAAAAGACCGCTATGGAAGGGAATTAACCGGAATTTTTATTCTATGCACTATGGTATTGCTTTGTGTGGAAATGGTTATTGCACGAAAACTCTAAAACTATTTTTTTACTAAGGGACAGCTGAGCACAAACTACTTATACAAAAATAGTATACAGGAGGGATCATGGCCGATATTTACATGGATAATGCAGCAGGAACGAAATTACTTAAAGAAGTATTCGAGGAAATGATGCCATTCTTTTCAAAAGCGTTTGGAAATCCTTCGAGTATACATAACGCCGGGATTAAACCCAAAGCAGCTCTTGAACTATCCAGGGAACGTGTTGCCGATTTAATCGGTGCCCTGTCAAAGGAGATATATTTCACATCGTGCGGTTCTGAAGCGAACAATTTCGCTATAAAGGGTGCAGCCTGGGGTGGTGAAAAGAGAGGACGTCACATAGTTATATCGGAAATTGATCATCAATCGGTACTGTATTCCGCCCGGGCGTTACAGAGACTGGGCTGGGAAGTTACAACAGTCGGTGCGGACACCGGAGGTTTTGTCGATCCGGGAGAGGTTTCGGCGGCACTCAGGGAAGATACCGTAGTGGTGTCGATTACCCATGCTTCCAACGAGATTGGAACAATAGAACCGATAAAAGAAATTGCCGCCGTTGTCAAAGAGAAAGGTGTGTTGTTCCATACCGATGCAATTCAGACGGCAGGGATAATTCCGGTAAACGTTGAAGAACTGGGCGTAGACATGCTTTCCCTTTCAGCCAACAGTTTTTACGGGCCGAAGGGTGCGGCTGCGCTGTATATCCGTGAGGGCGCCAGGGTCTTTTCGCTGATTGACGGCGGTATTCAGGAGCGCGGGAGACGTGCCGGAACCGAAAATGTTCCCGCATTAGCCGGTTTGGGGAAAGCGGCTGAGATTGCGAAAAGAGATATGAAGTCAAGAATTGCCTCAACGACGAAGCTCAGGGACAGACTCATGAACGGTCTTGAATCCTCGATTCCCAAACTGCAGATTAACGGCGACCGGAAGACGAGACTTCCGGGTAATGTTCATATCAGTGTTGAGGCAGTAGAGGGTGAATCAATGATTTACAGTCTTGCCGGCGAGGGAATATTTGCGGCTTCCGGTTCTTCCTGCGCTGATAAGGCGCTGAAGAGTTCACATGTACTTAAAGCGATTGGATGTGATCCGGCGCTTGCCAATGCTTCCGTACTCTTTTCGCTGGGTTTTGATAATACGGAGGCGGAAGTTGACAGGGTAATAGAAGTTCTGCCGCCGATCGTGGAACGTTTTCGTTCCATGTCGCCGCTGTGGAAAGGATAACCAAAACGTGTGAAAATAAAAAAAGCGGAGAAAACAGTTCTCTCCGCTTTTTTATTGTGGTCAATGGTATGTTTATGCCCCGAATTTCGTAATTTTCCCTGATGATGCAAGGAGCTCGTTTATAAGGAAGCGCGCCTCGAATCTTCCCAGCCCTCCGGAAACGGCTGCAGTTTCACCGAATGTTTTGACACTATCAGGGCGCACATATTTCCCTGTCATCACTATCGGTACCGGATGCCATGAATGTGCCCCGTATACGGCGGGAGTCGAATGGTCGCCGGTGACTGCAATGACATCCGGTTTGAGAGCGAGAATGTCGGGCAGAGCTTTGTCAACTTCTTCTATACAGGCAACTTTACGTTTAAAATCACTGTCCTCGCCTGCCGAATCGGTGTGTTTGTAGTGGAAGAAAAAGTAATCATGATCATTCCAGACGTCTTTGAGCACTTCGATTTTGGTGGCAAAATCCTTTATCCCTTCGATATACACTTTCATTCCCGCAAACTTTGATAAGCCCCGGTACATCGGGTACAGCGCAATACAGGCAGGATCGAGTCCGAAAAGATCTTGATATGTCGGAATCTCCGGATAATTACACCAGCCGCGGGTAAGTATACCGTTTGCCGGAGATTCATTCCTGAGAATTTCATAGATGTGTGAAAGCCACCGTTCTGCGATACCGGCAATTTCCTGTGAAACTCCTTTGTCGGAAGTTTCGGGTTGTAATGGGGGAACTCCCAGTTTCTGGGGATCGGTGTCCTTGAGATTTCCCTTGAGCCCCTCTTTTCTGAAAACAGCTATACCGCGGTGTTCTTTTACCGTTTCTACAAATATTTCAATCCCCGGAATTGATACCGCGCGCATTTTTTCAACGAGTTTTTCATTCAATTCGGAGGAGATTCTTCCTGCACGTCTGTCTGTGATAGTGCCGTCAGCATCGAGGGTGCAGAAATTGAATCGCATGGCGACATCAATTTTTTGAAGGTCAAATCCTATTCCCGCTGCCTCAAGAGCGCCGCGCCCGATGAAAAAAGTGTACGGATTATATCCGAAAAGTCCCAGATGCCCCGGTCCGCTTCCGGGAGTAATGCCGCGTCTCACCGGATCCATAAGCCCTGAAGCGCCCTGAGCGGCGAGATCGTCCAGATTCGGCGTATGCGCAGTCTCAAGTTCAGTCAAACCATGCGGACCCGGTAGTCCGCCGAGACCATCCATAACAAATAAAAGGATTTTCGTTTCCGCCTTAATTTTCAAATCCGATAAACATTGTATGTTTTCCATAATGTACTCCGTTATTTAAGAACCATTTTTCCATGCACCTTAATCTTGAAAGAATATGCATATTTACAGGGTTTATCTTCGGGTAGTTGAATCGTTATACCAAGGATATTCCGCGACCATTCAAGTTCACCATCTGACCCCAACAGAGAGACAGAATCGATTCCTCCGGTACTGACTTTCGTGCCGGTGCCCAAACTAGTTATGGTAATTTTTCTCTCCTCCGGCCAGCCGAGAATGATGGCATAAAGGTCGTTATCCTTCCGGGTAAACCGAATGTCTTCTGATGAACAGTTGTCAAAAATCCAGCGTTTATGTGGTCCGCTAACGTCCTTGAGCTTGTCGATTGGCCCCTCTGCGTTGATTTTCCAGGTACGGGTACCATAAATCGCCTCGCCATTGACCCTCAGCCAATCTCCCATTGCAAGAAGAATATCCTTTTGTTCCTGCGGCAGTTCTCCGTTTGCTTTGGGAGAAAGTGAAAGCACAAGACCGCCGTTACGGCTCACTCTATCGACAAAACCGTCAATGATATGGTCAATCTCCCTGTACTTCAGCCCTTCGATGTATCCCCATGAACCGGTCCCGATACTCAAATCATCGATCCATGGAAATTCTACCGTATCCGGCCTGTCGCGGCCGGCTTCGAAGGTAAGAACGCCGAATTCGCGAGGGAAATTAAACGTAAGCGAGGTGGGCAGCTTGTTCAGCACGTCCACTTCTTTGTTCCACGCAAGGCCCCTGTTGTAATAATACGTTAGAATTGACAACACATCACCCTCAAGGCCGAGCGCCCTGAATTGTCCGCCGTCAAACCACAGCACATCAGGCCGATACTTGTTTATAACCTCGGTTACCTTGGCTTTCCAAACCCCAATAAATTCTTCCTGCGTTGAGGTTGATTTGTTCCAGTAGAAGTCGGCATATTGAGGATCAAAAAGGTCGTACCCCTTTTCTTCTGCCTCTTTAACATTTTCAGGATTACTCGGCAGGAACCAGTTATAAGTCCGAAAATGGTGAAAGGTGGCAATGATTTTCAAATCTCTTTTCCTGAGAGACCTGACCAGGTCTCCGTAGAGATCACGTTTCGGTCCCATTTTACCGGCGTTCCATCTGTTTACATCGCTGTCCCATAAGCCGAATCCATCATGGTGAACGACTGCAATCCCGGCATACCTGGCTCCTGATTTCTCAATAACTTCGGCCCATTCTTCCGGATCGTAGTTCTCAGCCGTGAACATGGGAATAAAGTCCTTGTAACCGAATTCCGAAGGATCGCCATAGGTTTTCCGATGATGTTCGTAGACATTTCGGCTATTTGTCTTATCATACATCAGTTTTGCATACCATTCATTACCGTAAGCAGGAACAGAGTAAACGCCCCAGTGTGCGTATATTCCGAACTTCGCGTCCATAAGCCATTCCGGAATAGGGTGTTGCGCAAGTGATTCCCAGGTAGCTTCATACGTTTCTTCACTCTCAGCCGGAACCGATATAAAGACACAGGCAGTCAGAAGAAAAGCTAAAAACAGATTGTGCAACTGAACGGTGAGTTTCATAACTTATACCCCCATGTTCTTTATTTTCAAATAATTGGCTGATTTCAACCTGTAATGTCCCGACACCTTAATAAAGTAGGTTTATAGTATACTGGCAGAGAATATATTATTCTGCCTCAGTATCAATATTTCTTATTCTCGGTGACATTCCCGGAGCACCGTCAATATCGCTGTATCTTAACGTTGGCAGATTAGGTTTGAGAACTTTCATAAGATCGATAAGTATTTCGGCTAATTCCCGGTGATGAGATTCTTCCAGAAATTCCCTGCGTTGTTTGAATCGGTCATTCATGGTATGAATATAACTCTCAGAATTAATGACATTTTCATGGTTATATATATTGCTGTAATTCGGAATTAACCTGTCAATGGATTCTGCACTGGGTATGCTCGAACCGGGAAGAAGATTCCACGGTTGCCATTCAATTTTTTCCATGAGAACGGCTGTATGAAGAGTATGACTTGTAGAAAGAGGAATAGGGACAAGGGTTTCCCTTCCCATATCGTCAAATCCGCCTCCCCAGAACCCTCCGGAATTAAAGGCATAAACCTCTGAGCCTTCTTCGATGAGTGTTTTAAAAGCTTCGCAATCTCTCCAAAGTTCATAAACCCTGAAAGGATTCGCAAACGGTTCGAAAACGAGCTTTATCATTTCTGCTCTGGAAACATTTTCGGCTGCTGTTCTTTTTGTCATGAGCGTGGCTCCCATAGCAAGACCGATATAAAGCTCATCGAACTTGATAATCGGCGGGAGCGTAGAGTCTTTCATGAGCCAGCAAATTGCATCGGGGAATCCGGTTGAATCGGAATAGTATCGTAACATATCCCTATCCATCATGGCCCGGCTGTTTGGATTTTTTAAGTCCTGTCCGACCGGGACAAGTTTACCGTCATGCATAAAAACGGCACAGTTTTGAGCAGCAAGAACATACTCCCATTCCTCATGTCCAAGCCCACGTTGATCCATTTTATCGAAGAGAGTAGGTTCGAGCACATAACAGACTTTTTTCTGGGGAAATACAACGAAAGCATCATCATGATGGACTGTTGTCTTTGTTCCCTTGGGAAGTGTTTTTCCATTAGAAAGGCTGTTCGTATGTGATGATTTACCGCTTCCTGACAGTCCGAAGAATGCGATTCTCTTCTCGTTAAGTTCGGGATAATCAGTTTCGGAGAAATCTACCGTTTTAATTCCGCCATGACAGGCAACACCGCCGAGACGCATTGCCGAAGTCCAGCCGAGTGTCAATGTCCCTTTTTTCCGCTCGCCTATATAACGCATACCGAAATTGTAAATAATATTATGATACGGATCAACTATTACCATACCATCTCTGAAATATGATGTAAAATCATCATGGGGAAATTTATTGAGACTTGTCCACATCGGATCTGCAATAATAAAAATATCCTGGATGTTCAATTGATTGCTGTTCTTATAGTTCTCTATAACTTCACCTTCGTAAGGTGTAAAATTTATAAGCCACTCAAAAACGTTTACACAGTCCTCTTCACATGTTAAATAATTTGCCCGGACCATAAAATCGGGATGAGTTCCCACAACAGAACTTGCTCTGATAATTTTGCTGCGTCTTTGCATATCGTAAATAGCATTACGGGCAATTTCTTCCAGGTCACGTTTTGTGAGGGTAAGATTTTCTGTTATTTGTGCCGGTGCGAGATTGTAAAAGACTCTGGCTTTTGCTTTTCTGCCGACAATAGCACCATGATTGTCGACGATGACTTTTGCATCTTTACGGAGATTCAAACGCTTCCTGGCCGGCTCATATATGGAGAGATCGGTAACTGCCACACTGGGTTGTTTAATTGCCATGCCATAAGCTTCATCGGCAGTTATCAATTTCTTTGTGTCAAATCCGGTATTCCATGCGGTTTCGGCAATTGCACGAATCAGGGAAATCTCTTCAAGACCATTTTCCAGACTTGTGTAGTATTCTATAGAATTTTTACTCGCCATAATAATTATCTCCTTTTTTGATATAGATTCTTATAGTATAATTTTTCGACATTGAATTTTTACACCAAATAACAATATACAAAAAATTATAATTCAATCAAGTTTCATTTGACTGTCACACAGTACGTAGTTATTTTTACTATACAAAATTTATATTAATTGTTTAAGAAAGGAACGATAGTGAAAGTGTATTATAAAAAACAGTATGAAAGATTACTGGATGACAATAAACTGTTGTCATATGCGATGGAACCTCCCGATTTCACCGGCACTGATACCTGGAGAGCATTGAGAATTCTGTCTGAGTTTGTTGAAGGATTTGATGCACTTTCGGAACTTGGTCCCAGCATATCAATTTTCGGTTCGGCACGAACAAAGCCGGGTACAAAATATTATAACGCCGCCCGTGAAACAGCACATATTTTATCCGAAAACGGATTGGTTGTTATCACCGGTGGAAGTTCCGGCATTATGGAAGCCGGAAATCTGGGCGCTTCCGAAGCCGGGGGTCTTTCGGTCGGACTTAATATCGAGCTTCCTCATGAACAACTCCAGAATGAGTACCAGAACATGGCGCTCGAGTTCCGCTATTTCTTTGTCCGTAAGATGATGTTTATTAAATACTCAATCGGATACGTGATTTTCCCCGGTGGTTTCGGAACACTGGATGAATTGTTCGAAGCGATTACCCTCACACAAACGGGAAAAATAAAACATTTTCCCATCGTGCTTTACGGCTGGGATTATTGGGGAGGAATGTTTGACTGGGTGAAAGAAACAATGCTGAAAAATGGCTATATATCGAAAGACGATATTGATCTTATTAGTATTACTGATAACCCGGGTGAAGCAGCAAATATCATAATCTACAAGGCACAGGAACAAGGATTTTTAACAAAATAAGTCATCTGATTTCTTTTCCAAATCCATTAAAAACGTGCACTCATTATTTATAAATATTTAACCCTAATAAAACATGCAATTCATTTGAATCCTGGGTTAAACCGTATTTGATCTGGATAAAAACCGAACGATTGCTCTTTAATGAAAATGTGGTTCCCGATATAATATATGATTCGAAAGAATAAGTATCATCTACTAAGGTTTTTATAGTGTTTTTTACAATTGTATCTGTTTTTTCCGTTATAACATAATATCCCAGAGTAATTCCGGTAAAAAAGGAAAACCATTTTGTAAATGATCTTTTCAATGTCAGGCTTTCTTCAAGACCGATAGAAGAAACATCGAGACTGTCTTTTGATGCTCCCCAGAAGTACATGGAAGAAATGAGCTCGATTGAAGGATTAAATATTTCACGTGGTAATTGTGCCCCGACACCAAAACCGACATCAAATTCATCTGTAACTACAATACCTGTTTTAAGACCAAAGCTCTTGAAACCGCACTTCGCAATACATTTGTTAATCGAATTTTCGATTGATGTAGGTCTTTCTTCATCGGTTTCATTTTCTGCACATAATGGCTCAGATGATACCATAATACAAACAATTAAAAAAACGAAAGAGATAAAATGTTTTGAAAAATCAATACAATATATTTTTATCTTCATTATCAAGAAATTTCCTGGTTCAGACGCAAAGCGTCTCTATATAAAAATGAAAAAATTATATAACCTCAGATAACCACGGATATACACGGATAAAAAAAGAAAAATAATTGCATATTTATGTAATGTATAATAAATAGTGCGCCTGCAAAACGTCTTTTTTAAAGACGTATAAAAATTGGACGCAAAGCGTCTCTATAAAAAAGAGAGAATAATAAGTAAGATAGTAACCATACATATGCAGGCAGATAAACCCGGGTGAATGATGAATTACGAAACTTACATGAACACAGAACGGCCGACTCATCGGTTAAAAAAAATGCGCAAAAGTGCAAGGTCATGAAGCACAGTGATATAAAATACCTGAATGAGCACGTAATATTTTGGTGTATGACCTGAACCGTAAGTTTTGAAGTTTGAATTCAATGAAGGGAAAACAGTCGAATGCAGGGAGTGTTTTCTTGACTCTTTATAAAAAAAACGATATATTATAAAACTTATTTTAAATAACAATTTACTGGGTACCCTGTCGGGTTGAAGAGTCTGAAATGAATACTTTCAAAGCTATAAAAGGTGCTTATGATATAGTGCCGGGTGATGTTGAAACCTGGCAGGAAATCGAACGTGTGGTTCGTGAAAAAATGGAGCTCTATGGGTATTCTGAAATCCGTACACCGATTTTTGAGGAAACAGGCCTTTTTGCCCGTTCTATAGGAGAAGATACTGATATTGTCGTGAAAGAAATGTATACTTTCAGAGATATGGGTGACAGGAACCTCACACTTCGGCCTGAGGGCACAGCATCTGTTGTACGTTCATTTATTGAGCACTCGCTCCATCAAAAGGGACTTGCCCAGGCACTATGGTACATGGGACCAATGTTCCGTCAAGAACGACCGCAGAAAGGCCGGCAAAGACAATTTCATCAATTTGGCGTGGAAGTCATTGGTTCGCTTTCTCCTGTTGTTGATGCGGATGTCATGATACTTTTTGACGATATTGCACGGAGTTTAGGTTTGGATAAGGTAAAATTCACCATTAATTCCCTTGGCGGTTCTGAGAGCCGGAAAAGGTATGTTGCGAAACTTGTTGCATTTCTTGAAAAAGTGGAAGACAGGCTTTGCGGAGACTGCAAAAGAAGAAAAGAGACAAATCCCCTTCGGGTTCTCGATTGCAAAGTACCCGGATGCCGGCAGGTTGTGCATAATTCGGATGAATTGCCCAGAACTTTTGACTGCCTGACTTCAGAGGATGAATACCACTATACATCGGTAAAAGAATATCTTGAAGGGGCATCTGTTACGTTTGAAGAAAATCCTTTTCTTGTCCGCGGTCTTGATTATTATACGGGCACTGTTTTTGAAGTGGATTATGAGGGACTCGGCGCACAGTCTGCGGTAATGGGGGGTGGCAGGTATGATAACCTCATACAAGAGCTTGGGGGGCCCGATCTGCCTGCGGTAGGTTTCGCATGCGGCATAGAACGGCTGATTCTCGCCATGAAAGCTGCCGGCACTGTTTCCCGGGAAAAAGAATTGGATGTGTACATTGTAAACACATTGCAGAAATCCGATAGAGCACTGAAATATCTTACTATTTTGAGACGTAAAAACATATCGTCTGTTATGGGTTACCTTGACAGAAGCATGAAAGCCCAGATGAGAGCAGCAGCGAAATATAGAGCAAAATATGCTCTTATACTTGAACCTGATGACGATATGGTGAGTGCAAGAAACATGATAGAATCCAAGCAGAATAAAATGCCGTTTAACACATTTCTTGATATTGTCAGAGAAAATAAATCATTAAAAAAATAAACATAATTATAGAAATATACGAGGGTAATTAATTTGCGACTGAAAAGAACCGAGAAAAATGGCAAACTCAGACTTTCCGATAAAGGTAAAGAAGTTGTACTTTCCGGGTGGGTACACAGAAGGCGTGACCACGGCGGTGTTATTTTTGTTGACCTGCATGACCGCTGGGGGCTGACCCAGATTGTGTTCAATCCTGAACACAGCCCTGAAAGTCATGCTATTGCCGAGCAGATAAGGCCGGAATGGGTTCTATCCGTGCATGGTTTCGTCCGTCCGCGTATGGAAGGGATGGCCAATCCGAATCTCGCTACGGGCGACATTGAGGTGTTCTGTGATGATATTGAGATTCTCAGCAAATCGAAACCTGTTCCCTTTCCGCTCGATGATTATTCCGATGTCGGAGAAGAGATTCGTCTTAAATACCGATATCTCGACCTGCGACGTGAGGAATTACGGCAAAACCTGATTTTTCGTTCAAATGTGGCTGCTATAACCCGTAATTACCTGCTTGAAAGGGAGTTTTTAGAGGTAGAAACGCCGTTTTTTATGAAAAGCACTCCCGAGGGCGCCCGTGATTTCCTCGTGCCCTCACGGAAATTTCCCGGCAAGTTCTATGCGCTTCCTCAATCACCACAGATTTACAAGCAGATTCTTATGCTTTCAGGATTTGACAAATATTTTCAGATCACCAAATGTTTCAGGGATGAGGACCTTCGCAGAGACCGTCAGCCGGAATTCACCCAGATCGATCTTGAAATGAGTTTTGTCGATGAAGAGGATGTGTTACAGATTATTGAGGGGCTTGTGGTTGAGATTTTCGATAAAGCAATGAACATAAAATCCGGCAAGAAGATTCCGAGATTAACATATGCCGAGGCCATGGACAAATATGGTGTTGATAAGCCGGACACGCGTTTCGGTTTAGAACTTGTAAATGTCGGAGACATTGTATCGCCGTGTGAATTCAAGGTTTTTCTGGATGTTCTCGAAGAGGGAGGCCTGATAAAATCTATTAATGTCAAGGGCGATATGTCTCTTTCGAGGAGCCGGATTGACGGCCTTATTACCTATTCGCAGGAGCAAGGAGCGGGTGGAATGGCCTGGATGAAAATGACCGATAATGGCCTTGAATCAAGTATTGTTAAATTTTTCAGTGAAGCAATACTCAAGGAACTTGTTGATAGAATGGATGCCAAACCGGGTGATTTGCTTCTTTTTGTTGCCGACAAACCTCATATTGTCAACAAAACACTCGGGGCGGTACGACTCAAACTGGGACAGGATTTGAAACTCATTGACGAATCGCGGTTTGATGCATTATTTGTGACGGAGTTTCCTCTGTTTGAACTGGATAATGAAACGGGAGAGATGGTGTCAATGCATCATCCGTTTACTTCCCCGATGGAAGAGGATCTGCAGTTCCTCGATACCGAGCCGCTGAAAGTGCGTTCACGGGCGTATGATTTCGTTCTGAATGGAACCGAGATAGCGTCCGGTTCAATCAGGATATATGACATAGATATGCAGATGCGAATGCTTAAATTTCTCGGTTTTTCAGAGGAAGAGACGAGGGAAAAATTCGGATTTTTACTGGAGGCTTTTGAATACGGACCTCCGCCGCATGGTGGTGCTGCATTCGGTTTTGACAGATTTATCATGCTTTTAAGGGGAGCTTCCTCGATCAGGGATGTCATTGCTTTTCCAAAAACCAACCAGGCGATTTCTCTGATGGATGATACACCTTCTCCTGTGTCCGATGAGCAGCTTAAAGAACTGGGTATAAAAATGAGGAAAAAGCAGTCTTGAAAAAAAATTCAGAATAATCAAAAATATTTTAAATAGCATTGAAAATAAATTTGAAATCGTGAATATAGTATCCTGTTCTAAATACTGAATATTTTAACCTGTATACCCATAAAATGGAAGGTAAATGAGGAATAGTACAACAAACGTTTTCCTTGACTTTTTGAAAAAAAAGTATATTATTACTAACAAGTTAATTGGTTCTAAATCATAAATAGTGTATGAATCATAGAAAATCTAATAGTAAATAAGAATAGTGTAACTATGGCTCCCGTGGATGCATAGCTGTCCGGGGGTTTTTTTTTAATTTTCAAGAAGTGGTAAAAATTTGAGCACAGAATCTGTCGAAATTTTACATCCCTCAAGTTCGAGTTACCAGGATTTATTCGGTTGTGGCGACCATAATGTCCGAATGGTTGAAGATAGATATGGGGTCCAGGTTGTATGCCGTGATGGAGCAGTTAAAGTAATAGGTGATAAAGCTTCTGCAAAAATGGCTGCAAAAATAATAAAGGAAATGGAGACACTGATTTCATCCGGTACCCAGCTTGACGAGCATACTCTTTCCTCGGCGCTTGACTATCTGGAAAATGGTGGAGCACCCGGTGAAGTTGGACTGCATACTGTTGTTTTGAATGCCAAGGGCCGTCCGATACGCCCACGTTCTCTGGGGCAGTGCTTATATGTAGCTGCTATGATGGAAAAGGATATTGTTTTCAGTATAGGTCCTGCAGGTACGGGCAAGACCTTTCTTGCGGTCGCAGTTGCCGTATCCGCTTTAAAGAACAAAACGATGGATAAAATAATTTTATGCAGACCGGCAGTCGAAGCGGGAGAAAGTCTCGGATATCTTCCCGGCGATCTTAAAGATAAAGTAGAACCGTACTTTCGCCCACTTTATGATTCGCTGAACGATACGCTTGGTCCCGAAAAGCTTGCCAAACTCCGTGAGTCAGGAGTGGTAGAAATCGCTCCATTGGCCTATATGCGCGGAAGAACCCTTGCCAATGCCTATATTATACTCGATGAGGCCCAGAATACGACAACCAGGCAGATGAAAATGCTTTTAACCAGGCTTGGAGTAAACTCGAAAGTGATTATAAACGGGGATATTACTCAGATCGATCTGCCGGATAATGAAAGGTCGGGTTTGAAACAGGCGATTCATATCCTGTCCGGAATTGAAAAAGTGGGTTTTGTATATCTATCCGACCGCGATGTTGTCAGACACAGACTGGTGAAAGAAATCATTAGAGCATATGGTCTGCACGAAGCACAAAAGAATCCTCCGGTTTCCGATGAACAAAGGAAGAATTCTTGCTGAAAAAACTATTTTTCCAGAAAAAAAACAACCAGAAAAAAATGGGGCTGGGTAAAGTAACAGAAAAAAAGAAGCTCTTTGATATTCCAAGGATGCTGTTGGCATTTTTTGTCATTATTTCATTATTTAGTATCTATATTTCGATGTCTTCGAGAAGCGCCGACACGGTCGAATATTCTTTTCCTAATCTCAAGGAAGGTGATATTTCCCATAAGCGGGAGATCGCACCGTTTGATTTTAATGTTCGCAAACCCCAGAAACAGCTTGAAGAAGAACACAGAATAGCTGCCCAGAGTATCCTTCCGGTTTTTCGTCTCGATGAAACTGTATTCGATGAAATCAATTCCACTATTGACACCCTTTTCACTGTTATCGGTTCGCTTTCCCAGAAAGATATTCCCGATTCAATTTCAAGTGAATTAAAGGATTCTATCGCAGATATCATAACATTTTCAGAAATTGACTCGCTGTTAAAAATTATTGACAGCAAGAAAAAATCTCTATCCGAAAAAGAAATAAGCACAGCAATGAAGGAATCTTTTGATAATATTTCCGAACTTCTCATTGTTCCGAGCAAGATTTCCATGACAAATATTACCGATGACCTTTTTGTCCTTGAAAACGGAGATACGGTAAGTGTTGAAATGACAATAGAGGTTGATGCTGCGGGTGATTATTTGATGTATTCATTTCAAAACAAATTTGAGAAAGTACTGAAACAAAATGAAATAAAAACATTTCAGAATATTATTCTGGGTTTACTCAAACCGAACCTTCTCTATGATAGAAAAACAACAATCGAAAAACGTAATAACGCTCGTGATTCCGTTCCGATTTATTCGGCATCATTTAAGGAAAATGAAAGAATTATTGATGCCAATGTTCCCGTAACAAAAAAACAGTTGGAAATACTTGATGCGCTGAAAAAAGAAATTGCGGAACGATCGTTCAGGGAAAAAAGGTTGAGACATTACGCTGTTGCCATAGGGAAATCTCTTATAGGTATTGGTATTATTAGCGTTATCGTTGGTTTTATTTATATGTATCGAAAAAAAATCTATGCTTCATTCTCTCGATTACTGTTGCTTGTTATTATTTCTTCACTTCCTATTATTGTAGGTTTTTATTCCTCCTGGAGCGGAGATATTTCGGAATTTCTTGTGCCGATTGCTATTGCAGCCATACTTGTTACTATTCTTTTTGATGCCGAGCTGGGTATTCTGATTTCGCTGGGAGTTTCACTCATTGTTTCATCATTTATTTCTGGTGCAGGGTACCGGATGGGTGTGATTTATTTTCTTTCCGGCTGTGTCGGAGTTTTTACCGTCGGACGTGTCCGTCATAGAAGAGAATTTTACCGTTCTATGTTGCTTGTACCGGTAACTATGGCTGTTTCAATTGCAGCAACGAACGACTGGATAACAAACACATCGTATGCAAATGTCGGGTATGATATATTTTTCGGCGTATTAAACGGTTTTTTCTGTCCGATCATTGCAATCGGTTTGTTACCGTTACTGGAAAGCCTGTTCAAGGTCACGACAGATATAACTCTGCTGGAACTTTCGGATTTGAATAATCCTTTGCTCAGAGAACTTGCGGTAAAAGCTCCGGGAACGTATTCATCCGTACTTGTGGTCGGTACTCTCGCAGAAGCTGCAGCAGAAAAAGTAGCCGCCAATCCGCTTCTCTGCCGTGTGGGTTCATACTATCATGATATTGGTAAAATATCTAACCCGGAATATTTTATCGAGAATCAAATGGGAGGCAAAAACCCTCATGATCGTATCACACCTCACATGAGTGCGCTGGTTATTGCATCGCATGTAAAAGAGGGATATGAACTTGGTGTGAAGCATGGTCTTCCGGAAGCTGTTCTGGATATCATTAAACAGCATCATGGGACGAGTCTTATGCAGTTAATATATCATAAGGCGGAAGAGGAAGCGAAAGGCAAACCGGTCGACGATTCAAATTTCAGGTATCCGGGACCTAAACCGCAAACCCGTGAAGCGGCAATTGTGATGCTTGCCGATCTTGTGGAAGCTGCGAGCAGATCTGTCCAGGAACGGTCTCCCGGCAGGTTTAAGGCGCTTATAAATACAATAATTCAGAAACGTTTTATCGATGGTGAGCTCGGTGAATGCGAACTTACGTTAAAAGACCTGCATATAATCGAGGAAAGTTTTCTTCCTGTTCTTGTCGGCACCCATCACGGCCGTATTCAGTATCCCTGGCAGAAGGATGAAAACATCGCCGGAAAAAAGACCGAAGTCGATAGTTCCCCGAATACAGATTCAAAGGAGAAAAAATAAGGTTGCTACTCGTTGAAGTTTTTGTAAGTGAAGAAGTATTTGACCTTTTTCCTTTCGAGCGGGAAGATATCCGTGCCTATTCGAGTACCGTTTTAAAATCGAACGAAATTATTCGCGGTGATATAAATGTCGTTTTTATCGGCGATAAAAAAATGACCGAGTTGAATACAGAGTATAAAAAACGTGAAGGTTCAACAGATGTGCTGAGTTTTGATCTTTCTGACGAGTCTTCGGATTGTATGGAAGGCGAGGTTTATGTTTCGCTGGAGCGTGCCAAAAAACAGGCGCTGGAATGTAATGTTCCTTTTCAAGAGGAAATTATCCGCCTGGTTACGCATGGCCTGTTACATCTTGCCGGAAGAACGCATAAAAGCGAAGAAGACTATAGCTCGATGATGTCAGATACTGAACGTTATGTCAGGGATTTTTTTAACATGGAGCATTGAATTGATTACACCTCTCATATTTCTCATTTGTTTTATTCTGTGTCTTTTTACGTCGGTTTTGTTTTCAGGAGCAGAACTGTCTATCGGTACCATATCACGTGATTCTATTGAGAAACTTGCCGAAAGCAAGGTTCGAGGGGCATCCCTTGTTCTTGGTATGATCGGGAACAAGAGGCGTTTTCTTCTTATGCTTTTATCCGGCAGGATACTTTCGATTTCAGCAGGCACGTTGTTTCTTTTTCTGTTCCTGTTTCCTGTCTGTTCGAAATGGGGATTCTCGATTGGTTTTCCCGGTCTTTTGACATTTATATGTGCAAGCCTTTCGTTTATTTTAACTGAAAGTTTTTTTGCAAAACTGGTTTCGGCAGGTGAATACGAACAAAGGGTAGCAAGGTTTGCCTATTTTTTAGCATTTTTTTATATAGTTTTGTTTCCGGTAACGTATGGAGCGGATGTATTGCTTTCGGTGGTCATAAAAGAAAAAGCGGAATTAATTGAAAAGGAAGAAGCTTTTATGGAGCTTGTTAAATCCGAAAGCGAGTCCGGAGTTATTGAACAGGAAGAAAAAGAGATGATTCAAAGCATTTTTGAATTTTCAGATACTACCGTTAAAGAGGTCATGGTGCCGCGGATTGATGTGATAGCCGCCGAAAAAAACATGGAGGTTGATGATCTTATCGAACTTTTCCAGAAAGAGGGGCATTCCCGTATTCCTGTGTATGAAAACAGGATTGACAATATTCTCGGCGTTATCTATGCCAAGGACCTTCTCATTTATATCCTTGAAAAAGGGAAGGAAAATTTTTCGATAACCGAGATAATGCGTGATGCCTATTTTGTTCCCGAGGCGAAAAAAATATCCGAACTGTTGAAAGAACTGAAAAAGACCAGGGTTCATATTGCCATTGTTATTGATGAATACGGCGGAACGGCGGGTATAGTCGCCCTCGAGGATTTGCTCGAGGAAATTGTCGGTGAAATTCAGGACGAGTATGATCAGGATGAACGTGATTATGTATGGATAAACGATGACACGCTTGTCATCGATGCCGGCCTTAATATCGATGAATTGAATGAGATTATCCGCACCGAGATACCCAACGAACATTTTGATACCCTGGCGGGTTTCATCTATAATCAACTGGGTTATATTCCCGAGGGCGGCGAGGAAGTGAAATGGGAAAATATCACGTTCAAGATAAAGGAAATACAGGGAAACAGGATTTCGAAAGTGCTTGTCAGACTGAATCAACCCGGTGAGGATGAAAAAAAGGAGGGGGAATAGGTAAGCCCCCCTCTGGGGGGATTTGGGGGCTCATAGAGACCATCGATGGTTTATAATGCAGAAAACGCAATATTAAGGGTAATTACACAGAAAAATATGATGCAATGTTAGAGGAACGAATGTTAATCCAGCAAATTCAGAAAAATGTTGATTTGAACTTGAATAAAATACCAGAAAAGACAAAATCCCAGGATTTTTTTACTAAAATCAACTCACTCGACGTAACGCTCCTAAATCATTTTAAAACTGTTTTAGAGTTGAATGATGAGCTTGACCGAAGATTGGTGAGTTTTCAAGCGAATAAAATTGAACCATTTTATCGGTGGTATAAATATAAAGAAGCATTTTCTTCTCGTTTGGTAAAATATCTGCTAAGAGAACACAAAGTTCCAAAGGGGCGCATATTAGATCCATTTGCAGGAATAGGCACCACGTTATTCGCATCCTCAGCGTTAGGATATGATACTGAGGGAATAGAACTTCTACCTATTGGAATAAAAATCATAGAGAGCAGGGCAGATGCAGTTAAGAAAGCTACAAAAAAACATATTTCAAGGCTTGTTTTTTGGCGAGATAATCACCCTTGGCAACGCTCAACTGCTTACGAAACCCTAAACTATTTAAGAATAACTAAAAACGCATATTCTAAGGCGACAGAAATAAGCATTGGAAAATATCTGTCAGAGATAAAAAATGAATCTGAAATAGTACGGGAAATTTTATTAACTGCTCTTCTGTGTATTCTTGAATCAATAAGTTTTACAAGGAAAGATGGACAATATCTACGCTGGGACTATCGCTCAGGAAGACGAAAAGGGAAAAACAATTTTGATAAAGGAAAGGTGTATTCTTTTAAAGAAGCCATTACATTGAAACTTGAGGAAATAATAAAAGACATAGAAGGTAACGAACAACAATTATCTTTATTTGAGGATAAAAAAATAATTCATGGTGATACCAAGTTATATAGCGGTTCCTGCCTAAACATTCTACCCAAAATTAGTAGAGATAAATATGCTGCTATTATAACATCTCCACCGTATTGCAACAGATACGATTACACTAGGACTTATGCCCTAGAACTAGCTTTGCTAGGATCAAAAGAAGATGAATTGGCTAGGCTTCGACAAGAGATGTTGAGCTGTACTGTTGAGAACAGAGTAAAAGAGTTATTAAATATAAATAAAGATTGGTGGAAAGCTATCGAGTCATGTGAAAGCAATGAATTACTTCAGATGATTCTTTCTTTTTTGGAGTATAAAAAAGAGCTAAAAGAACTTAACAATAATGGTATTCCAAGAATGGTAAAAGGCTATTTTTATGAAATGGCCTGTGTCATACAAGAATGTTATAGAGTGCTCAATAAAAATGGTCTGTTTTTCATGGTGAATGATAATGTTCGTTATGCCGGTGTCAGCATATCTGTAGATCTTATATTATCAAAAATTGCAGAAGATGCAGGATTTGTTGTCGAGAAAATCTTAGTACTACCAAACGGCAAGGGTAATAGCAGTCAACAAATGGGGGCTCATGGGCGGGAGCAATTAAGAAAATGTGTATATATATGGAGAAAAAATGACTAGTTTTGGTTATATAGATCATCTAAGTTCTTGGGAATCTCTTGTTACACCATATGAACGGACACGAGCAGGATTTATTGCTCTAGCTTTAGAAAAAAATAGAAAGGCAACGCCATTCATTAAAGAAGCAAAAGCATTTAAATCACTTGCATCAAAAGTTAAAAAGCCAGTTGATTTAATGAATGAAATGGAAATCAGATCGGCCATTTTAACAGCAGCAGGAATTTCTGACAAAGCTGCTAATCATCTTAATGATGATGATAAAAAAGAAGCAATCAGAGGTCTCATAGAAAATTTCCTAGAGCCAGCCGGTAAAGATTTTATTGATGAGTTGATTTATCGTTTCTTGCTTACAAGAGGAGACTCACTAGGTGGCAGCCTGAGAAATCTTGCTGGCGCACTAGGTGAGCGAAAAATGACTCGAATGTTGATTGCGACATTATGCATAAAAGGCATGAAATTTTCATATCTACATTCAAAATCAAAGAATTGGGTACAGGGGAGCAAAGATGATGCTGATCTGGAATTGTTTTTGAAAGGATTGTCATGGAAGAATATTAATGGATATCGGACATTAATATATAATCTTACTATCCCTATAGTTAAGAAAAATGTTGACCTTTGCTTATTTAATTCAGCGCCAAATCAATTTATACCAGGAAGAAATCAAAAATCCTGTCATTATAAGACTTCTAGCTACATAGCACTTGGAGAACTAAAAGGAGGAATAGATCCTGCTGGCGCTGATGAACATTGGAAAACAGCAAATTCTGCACTTGATCGGATTAGAACAGCATTTTCATCAAAAAATTTAACTCCCAAAACTTTTTTTATAGGTGCTGCTATTGAACGTGCAATGGCTAAAGAGATTTTTGACCAGCTTGAAAGGGAATATATGTCAAATGCTGCGAATTTAACAGACGATGACCAGCTTATATCATTGTGTGAATGGTTAATTACCTTATGAGTTCCTCTAACAATGCGATGCACCTGACAGCTATTCCGATGCACTCCATAACGTAATGTAAACTTGTTCGTAGGTGGCTTTCCGCACAGTCAAGAATATCGTCAAGATGAGCAAAAAAAATATTATACCAAGAAAAAAGTATGCTCTTTGGATAGCACATAAAGGGATATGCAGTTATTGTAAGGAACCCATAAGATTCAAAGACGTATGGGTTGATCATATTTTGCCAGAGCACCTGTTAAAGACTCCAGATGAATTAGCGCAGATAATTAAAGAATATGAGTTAGATAAAGATTTTGACATTGAAGACTACTGCAATTGGCTTCCAAGCCATTGGCGATGCAATGTTGACAAAGGTGGTACAATTTTTGATCGTGGTACAGCACGATTCCATATAAATATTGCCCAAAGCAAAGTATCAGTAGCACGAAAAAAAGAAGAAACTATTATTCGCAATCTGAAAAAAGATAAATTGCTATTCAGCCTTGAGGTCGCGATTAGTGAAGGATTACTCTCAATACAGGATGTTTTTCAGATTCTACAACAAGAAGCAATAATACAAGGCTATAAAGAAGAGCCTACTATTATAACTTTCGGGCTAAATTACTACAATCTATGGGAAAGTGAATCGCGTCCAGATTGGTTAGATGAATATGAACCATTCGACTATCCTGTCGTATGTAACTTGCTCGAAAGATATTTAGTCAAGAAACTAAAGTTTTTACTGTCTTGCTACTTTTATTATCCAGAAGCATCTAAACGAAATGGCGAGACTATCTCAGTAAGGCTAGCATTTATTCAACTTGATAGAAGCGAAATAAGCAGATTCAAAAGTGAATTGTGGGAAATATTGGAGTTCGAAAAGTATTCAAGCATTTATGGCGCGTTTGATAAAAACTATCAAAATAGAAATCCGCTAAACAACTAGTTATAGCTGAATGCTTTCCGTGCGCGAAATATTTGGATGTCACATCTTAATGTAGATTCTGTACAAAGCTATTGATAGCCCACCCGATAGATGGAATAAAGGTCGTTAACCTTCGATAATTTCACTTTTCAAGTTCTATTTCCAATCCACTAAAAATAACAAAAACTCTCTTCCCGATTTTTTACATATTCTTATACTTCTCGTACTTCTCTTCATACATATCAAAATTTCCCGCATCCGGCTCGACTGTTTTCACATGCTCCGGGACACGTTCCGCCGCGTTCCGGTATGAATCGTAGAGTCCTGCGCCGATACCGGCACAGAGCGCCGCGCCGAAACATGCCTGTTCATCAACCGCTGAAATGGTGAGGGGTATGGCAAAGCTGTCCGCCATTATCTGCATCCAGACAGGGCTTTGTTTCCATCCTCCGGAAGCTACTATCCGGGAAGGAATGACACCCATGTGCTTCATGACCTTGAACGATTCCATGAGTTCGAATACAACGCCTTCCATGATGGCGCGGACAAAATGAGCCCGTGTATGCATGAGACGTATCCCCGAAAATGTCCCGGCGGCATCAGGATTCATTTCGGGCGACCGTTTTCCGGCGAGATATGGGGTGAAAATAAGCCCGTCGGCGCCGGGAGGAGACGTTGATGCTTCCGCCGAGAGAACATCAAAGGAAGTTCCGGGGCAGAATTTTTCACGGAACCATCTCAGGCACAGCCCGGCGGACAGCGTTGCTCCCATGAGATACCACCGTGATTCGGGCAAATGGCAGAAAGTATTGAGACACAGGTCGGGAGCATTTTTCGGCATGTTCAGCGGGGTAACCATTTGCCCGCCCGTTCCTATGGCTACGAACATGGTTCCCTCGTCGAGGATGCCGTTGCCGAGAGATGCAACCGGCTGATCCGCGCCGCCGAGAATAACGGGCACTCCATCGGGTATGCCGGCGGATTCCCCGATTCCTTCCGTTTCGCCTATGTGCTGGTCAGAATTAACCACAAACGGCATGAATTCAATCGGTATCCCGAGCGCTCCGAGAATGTCATTCGACCATTCACGCATCGTTACATCGAAAAGAAGCGTTGCGGAAGCATCGGAAGGTTCGGTGTTATAGAGGCCGCACATTCTGTAGCGGATATAGTCTTTCGGCAGCAGAATCCGGCGGATACGTCGCCAGGTGTCACGGTCGTGTTTCCGGAGCCAGTAAAGTGTTGCCGCCTGTGTCCCGGTAAAAAAGCGGTTGAGGAGGATTTTTTCAATTTTTTCTGTGCCGATTAGTTTTGTAATTTCGTCAAGTTCCGCGGAGCTTCTCGAATCCGCCCAGATAATCGCCGGTGAAACGAGCGCACCATCCTTATCTAACAGCACCGCGCCATGCATCTGCCCTGAAAACGATATGCCGGCTATATCGGAACCCTGTATCCGGGCGCTTGTTGCTGCTTCACGTATTGCCTCGCAGGTGGCTTTCCACCAGAGTTCGGGGTCCTGTTCGGCCCTGTCATAAAAGGGTGTATCTATCGGGTAGCCCCGTGCGGCTATCGCACATTGTGTCCCGTCTGTATGGAATAGTCCCGCACGGACGCTCGATGTTCCGAGGTCTATGCCCAGTAAATAGTTTGCCATGATATGATTTCCTTCGTTAAGAAGAAAAATAATCGAAATAAAATAAGATAACAACAACTTACTTGAGAGGGCGGTGAAAAAATAAAAATATTTCAGCATTCAAGTTCAATATAATACTGTTAGTTATTAGCTCAAATAATGATTGGTATAAAACCCTGAATCCTGAAAAATAACTGTGAAATGGAAAAAACCAATTGCCATTCATTTCTTATTTGGTTATATTGCCAAATAACCAAATATATTTTTTAAAAGGAGTACCCGGTGGATAAGAAAATGTTTGCTTTTTACAAAACACGTGCAGTGGTTGTCAAGGCAATGGCTCATCCGGTTCGTCTTTATATTGTTGATGAATTATCACGAGGTGAAAAATGCGTTTGTGAACTTACCGAGTTGATTGGGATGGATATGTCGACTGTGTCTAAACATCTGTCGGTGTTGAAAAATGCCGGTATTGTTCAGGATGAGAAAAGAGGCACAAAAGTATTCTATATACTTCGGATGCCGTGTGTAATGAATTTTTTCGACTGTGTTGACAATGTTATCAGGGAATTGATACAAGAGCAGTTAGAATTTATAAAATAATTTGTTTATCGAGTTTAAACAGCATCCTTTATTTGCCCCCTTTCCGGGCTTACGCCCGACTTTCCCCCAAAGGGGGCAAGCAACTGATCTTA
>AQSL01000126.1 GCA_000403035.1 Candidatus Latescibacter anaerobius SCGC AAA252-E07
GACCAGAAGAAGGAAACAATAAAGGAATTCAATTTTAAAAAGGGTCTCTGGATTGCCTTAGTCTGCGGGATAATGAGCGCATGTTTTGCATTCGGGCTCGCTGCGGGAAAACCGATCGCCGAGCGGGCTGTTGCGCTCGGTGCAATCCCGCTGTTCCAGAACGGCCCGGTATTTATCCTTATCATGGCCGGAGGTTTTACTACTAATTTTTTCTGGTGCATGTTCCTGAACATGAAAAACAGAACCTCGGGCGATTATCTGAACAGCGGCGATGCGTCGCTTTTTCTCAATTACTTTTTCTCTGCACTGGCGGGAATCATATGGCACTTCCAGTTCATGTTCTATGGTATGGGTACGACAAAAATGGGAGAATACGATTTTTCGAGCTGGAGCATCCACATGGCGTTCATAATTGTTTTCAGCAATATTTGGGGGCTGCTCTTCATGGAATGGAAAGGTGCGAGCAGGCGAACCCTTACGATTATCATTTCGGGGATACTGGTGCTCATTGGATCGACATTCGTGATAGGACTGGGGAACTATTTGGCCTCGCTCGGAATGTAAAAAATGTGGGATTGAACTGGATTATAATATAATTATATTATTGGCATTCAGCAGGTAGCCATCAGTGTTCAGCATAAAAGCCGGTACTCCTTTTCATTGTTTGTGAAATGTTGTTTTTTTATATCTTTGGGACTGAAAGCTGAAAGCAAAAAAAAGCCATAGACATTTATAATAGGAGGGTACTGATGACCGTACGGGAAAGATTCCTGGAAGTGATGAAAAACTTCAATACCGGTGTTGCGGCGCCGAAATGGGAATTCGGGTACTGGGGAAGAACGGTTGAAAACTGGTATGAAGAAGGTCTGCCACGTAACAATTATCCGGAGTTGCAGTATGATGTCACGACACCGACATCATCGCTTTATATGCCATGCTGGAATTCTATCAGGAGCGGCAGACTCCCCGAGGGAATTGCTGTTCTCGGCGGAGGCCTGTACCATCCGACACAGGGATTTGTCCAGGACAGCGATGTACGTAATACCCTGAAAATGGATACCGGGCAGAAACTGGTTGATGTCAACCTGCTGTTCCACCCCATGTTCGAGACAGAAATAATCAGCGAGGACGATGAATATCTCAGGTATATCGATATTGACGGCGTAAAAAGGATTTTCTCAAAAACTACCGGCGTTCTCCCTTCCGCACTTGAAAATGTTATTAAAGACCGGCCAAGCTGGGAAAAATTGAAATCCGAACGTTTGAACCTTGAAGACATCAGGGGAAGATTTCCCGCGAACTGGAACGAGCTTGTCGAGGAATATAAATCCGGTGAATATGTTGTCACCCTGGGGGGTTACCCACACGGGTACTTCGGAACGCTCGCTCACCTCATGGGATACGAAAACCTCTTTTATAATTATTACGACCGGCCGGAACTTATTCACGATATCCAGAAAACTTTCACCGAATTATGGCTCGCGGTTTACGAGGAAGTCCTTTCGGAAATCGATGTTGACCTTTTCATTATATGGGAAGACATGTCCGCCGGGACAGGTTCGATGGTTTCACCGGCAACGATAACCGAGTTCATGGTGCCATACTATAAACGTCTGACTTCATTCCTCAAGGAACACGGTGTCGACACAATATTTATCGATACTGACGGCGACTGCTACGATATTATCCATATCTTCACGGAAGCGGGTATCAACGGGATGTATCCGATCGAGGTAAGCTGCGGTATGGACCTTGTCAAGATACGGAAAACGTTTCCGGAACTCCGGTTAATGGGCGGTATCCCGAAGTCGGAGATCAGGTACGGGAAACACAGAATTGACCAGATACTAAAGCCGGTCGATGAGGTGCTTAAAACAGGGGGCTATATTCCCTTCGGCGATCATCTCATTCCACCGGAAGTACCCTGGAAGGAATTCCGCTATTACCGTGAGAAACTGAACGGCATGATCGAGGGTTGAGAGTCCTGCCTTCAGAAAATGTGAGAAACCAGAGCTTATTTGCTTTAAGGTAAAAATAAAGGATTGCCCGTTTTATCCTAATCGATTACATTAAAACAGAAAAAAAACGAAAATCCATAAGGAGGTAAACGTGTTAAAAAAAATCACACTTTATAGTTTACTCATTTTTGCGGGCATAACCACTGTGTCCTTTGCCCAAACTCTCGATGGTACGCCTTACACACCCGGAGTTGATGCCGATGTTGATATGTATATGAACACATGGAAAAATTCAGAGCCGGTAATCACCCATGGCACCCTCGAGGAAAGAGCTATCCTGACCAAAGGCGATCCTCTCAATCCGCCATCAAAGGGGGCAGTTCTCAAATATATTACTATCTTTACGCATGGTACGCTCCCGGTGAATACTTCAACAAAACCGACCACACTCAAAAACGAACAGGAAATATTCTATGTTCTCTCCGGGAAAGGAACAATCAAGGCAGGAAGAAAAAATGCCGACCTCTTTAGCGGCATCTGCGTCTTTATGCCGGCGAATAAGAATTTCACCATAACCAATAGCGGGGATGAACCTTTGACAATGTATATCATAAAAGAACCAACTCCCGAAGGTTTTAAACCGGTTAAAGACATGGTCGTTAAAGATGAAAACAAGCTCCCTATCTCATCGACAAACGGTCATTGGACCCATATTGTCAAAAGTGTTCTTACAAAAGATGACGGTCTTGCCGTTATGTATACGGTTCTTACTGTCGGTCATGATTCCATGACTATCGGGCACCCTCACAGCCATACAACTGACTTTGAAGAAGTCTGGACGGCAATCAGGGGTACAAGCATTGCTTTTCTTGGCAAACAGATACGTTTGCAACCGCCCGGAACAGCATATCAGATTCCACCGGACGGGAAAACACCACATGCAAATATTAATCCGACAGACAAGCCGATAAAACTGCTCTATTTTGCAACAAGGTTTGATATTAAATAGACTCGTTCACTATTTTTTTACGTATTGATTAATCCGGAAATAAAATCTGAAAAGGAGATATATATATTATGTGTAATAAAACAGTGGCAGTGAGTGTACTTCTTATGTTCTGTGCGGCAACACTTTCAGTTGCTCAAAATTTGGATGGCGCCCCGTATACTCCCGGTGTCGATGCCGATATTGACATGTATATCGGCACCTGGAAGGAATCCATGCCGAACCACACGCATGGTTCTCTTATTGAACGAGACATTCTTACTAAGGGAGATCCCTTGAATCCAAAAGCAAAGGGAGCCATCCTCAAGTATATCAACCGTTTCGCGTACGCTACCCTTGACAGGTATGCCGCAACCATCCCGACAACGCTTAAAGGCGAGCAGGAGGTTCTTTTCATCCTTTCGGGTAAAGGATCAATCACTGCAGGTGATAAAACCGCCGACCTTTATGAGGGTATAGCCGTTCTCATGCCGGCGGAACTCGAATTTACCATGAAAAACACCGGGGAAGAACCGCTCACTATGTATCTCATTAACGAACCGATACCGTCAGGTTTTCGCCCCAACGAAAACATGCTGGTAAATGACGAGAATGCTACTCCTGTTTCATCTTACAAGGGACACTGGTGTCATATTGTAAAACCCCTGTTCAATACTCAGTCCGGGCTTGGAACCCTTGAAAGCATCATAACCGTTGCGTTTGATCCTATGACTGTCGGGCATCCACACAGTCATGACGAGGGAGTTGAGGAAGTATGGACTGCTGTCAAGGGCGAAAGTATCGCCTGGCTCGGCAAACAGATACGCATGCAGCAGCCGGGAACGGGATATATGATCCCTCCTGATGGCAAAACGCCTCACTCGAACATAAATATTTCATCCAAACAGATAAAGATGTTCTATTTTGCACGATACGGTGATCATGAAGTGAGAAAATAGCAGGATAGTTACTTCCGTTTACACGTTTTTTATATTCAATACCCCAGACCTTCTCACGTTCCGTTGGAGAAGGGAGACGGCAGAGTTACGCTACACTTGACTCGACCTATCGGGAACGAATGGTAACGATAGTATTTCTCTTTTCCCTTGCGGGACATTGATCATAAGAATGTATGTTTCCTGTGCCGTTTCATGAATAGAATGTATAGGTATGGATTAATGTAATACCGAAAGATTGAAAATTGAAAGAGGAAAGGAATACATGACATCGAGGGAACGTATAATAGCTGCTCTGAACCACCGGCAACCTGACAGGGTTCCTGTTGACTTCGGGGCAACGCCGGTATCCGGTATAACAGTCGGTTCAGTATACCGGCTCCGTCAGGATCTCGGGCTGAGCGGCTTTCAGGAACGTGTGAAGGTTATCGAACCAATCCAGATGCTGGGTGAGATACAGGAAGATTTGAGGGAGAAAATGTTTGCCGATGGTGTTGGTATCTGGGGAAAATGGAACCGGTTCGGCTTTCCAAACGACGACTGGAAACCCTGGACAACTTTTGACGGTGCTCAAGTTCTTGTTCCCGGGCTTTTCAATACCGAACCCGACGAAAACGGGGATATCCTGCAATATCCCGGAGGCGGCCGTTCCCTTGCCCCCTCGGCTTGCATGCCCAAAGGGGGATTTTATTTTGACTCTATTATCAGACAGCATCCGATTATGGAGGAGGAACTAAACCCCGAAGACAACCTCGTGGATTTTACCCTTATTGAAGAGGAACAATTAGAGCTTTATAAAGTCCAGGCAGAATGGTACCGTGAAAACACCGACTATGCAATATATTTCATCATGCCCGGAACAGCTTTAGGTAATGTGGCTGCGATACCCGCTCCCTGGCTCAAAGACCCAAGAGGCATCCGTGATATCGAAGAGTGGTACATATCACTTGTAACACGACGTGATTACATTTACGAAGTATTCGAAGGACAGACAAATATCGCCCTGGAAAATCTTGTAAGAGTGAGGGAATCTGTCGGTAATAATATAGATATCATGTATCTTGTCGGCTCCGATTTCGGAGCACAATACGGCCCTCTGACCTCACAAGAAGTATTCCGCGATCTCTTTAAACCGTTTTTTAAACAGGTTTGCGACTGGATACACAACAACACGATGTGGAAAACAATGATTCATACCTGCGGAGGTATAAGGCCGCTCATAGATGACATTATAGAGGCCGGATATGATATACTTAATCCTATCCAGACCTCCTGCGCCGGCATGGACCCGCAGGAACTCAAAGACGAATTCGGCGACAGGATTACCTTCCATGGTGGTGGTGTAGACACCCAGAAAACCCTTCCTTACGGGACTCCGGAAGAAGTTTACGATGAGGTCCGGGAACGCATCGGGATTCTTAACAAGGGCGGCGGGTATATTTTCAATACCGTACATAACATCCAGCCAGATGTGCCTGTGGAAAACATAATGGCAATGCTCAAAGCACTCGAGGATTCATTTTAGGAGGGTGGTGAAAAAGTCTTTTCACGCGCCCCGGCATGCAATATATGACTGAGGTGCTGTCAAGGGCATGTAAATCAACGCTTCGCGCTGACCCTTGACAGCTTAAATTATGAAACTGATATTTTTCATAACGCTTTTAGCCTGCATTCCCCATATCAAACCTAAATAAAGCTTTCAAAATAAGTCATAACATCTTATTATATAATAAATAACACACGCTTATGACTGACAAATTCTGGTCACCCGGAGGGTGAAAGCATGAAAGTGGGTTTTGACGGAGGAATCAAGTTTGAATTTCATGGTGCCAAGGTAACATCTGACGGCGGTCTTCTTGCATATCGCGACCTTGATGATGCTCTTGGGTTATTTAACTCAGTCTCTACAGTTTTTATCGATAAACGCACAGGTCGAAATATTCAGCATGCCATGCCTACTCTTCTGCGTCAATCAATATACAGCCGCCTTGCTGGTTATGAAGATGTCAATGACGCTGAGCAATTATCCGTCGATCACCGTCATGCGGGCGATCACCGGGAAAAAGGACAACGGCAAGCAAGCCGCCAGCGTCAACACGATGGGACGCTTTGAAACTGATATACTGACACAACATGAGAATCTCAGAAACCTGTCCGATATCAATGGCAAGTGGGTACAAAGAGCGATGAGCAAGACGCTTCATCGCCGAATCATTCTGGATATGGACAGTTCAGAGAGTCCGGTTCATGGTGAGCAGGAAGGATCTGCATACAACGGCCATTTTGGCTGTACCTGTTTTCATCCGCTGTTCTGTTTCAATCAGTTCGGGGATTGTGAAGGAGTGTTGTTTCGTTCTGGTAATGTCCACAGTGCCGACCGTTGGAAAGAGGTTCTGGAACCGATTGTCACGAGATACGAGAACAAGAAAAATGGGAAATACTTTCGTGGAGATGCTGCATTCGCAAAACCCGAAATTTATGAATATCTTGAGGCAAATGGCTTTTTGTACGTCATCCGGTTGCCTGCAAACGATATCCTCTATGAGAAGATTCGACACCTGCTGACTCGACCGGTTGGTCGCCCTCCGAAGAAACCGATTGTGTGGTTGTACGATTTCATGTATCAGGCAGCCAGTTGGGATCGGCCTCGCCGTGTGGTCGCCAAGGTGGAATGGCATGAGGGCGAACTTTTTCCAAGAGTAGGATTTATCGTGACCACCATGAGCACGAAACCAGAGGGTGTTGTTCATTTCTATAATGGCCGTGGCACCGCAGAGCAGTGGATCAAAGAAGGCAAATATGCGCTGAACTGGACACGGCTTTCATGCAAGCGTTTTGTATCGAATCAGGTGAGACTCTGGCTGTTTGTTCTGGCATACAATCTAGGAAACTTTTTGAGACGTTTGGTTCTTCCAAAGAAAATAAAACATTGGTCACTTCGCAGCCTCCTAGTGAAATTGATCAAGATTGGAGCAAAGGTTGTTAGGCACAGCAGATATGTCACGTTTCAGATGGCTGAGGTTGCGATAGACAAGAGGCTGTTTGCCGAGATAATCACCCGGATTGAGCGATTGCGGATCAATCCTGCATAATACCACGGTTTTTTTGACTGATTCAAGGGACAGGTGTCTCTAAACATGGATATTACAGCGCTTATCAAGCATGTGTACTGCAAAAAGATAATCGTATGAACACAGAAAATGTTTGCACAATAACATGAGTTGGATAATATTAGTTTTGAAGAATGCTTTTGGGTAATTTTTAACTAAATTATTTTGATATGGGGAATATCGAATAAACACTTCTCGGATGTGAGGAATTACATTATATTTTAAAAAACGGAAGAGGTTAAGAGAATAAAGTGAAATAATTCTTGAAAAGGTAACCAGTATTTGGAAAAACATACCGTATTAATAGTTCAATATTGTAGCCTCGTTTATAATTATGTATTCGTACTAAGCGTCTCAGTATAAAGGAGATGCTGCCATGCAGCGTTTATCTGTTCTTTCAATCTTACTGTTTTCCCCCATTGTAATTTATGCTCAGGAATCGGTGACTACCTTTACAAAAGCGGATGGGATAGTCAGTTACGACGTCAGAGCGTATGCTCCCGATCCAGATGGTGGATTATGGATCGGCACGGACGATGGTGGAGCCTCATATTACGATGGAATAACCTGGACAACCTATGTGCCTGAGAACAGCGACATTCCCGCACCCGGTATAAAGGCAATAGCGATAGATAAAAATGGTTATGTGTGGATGGCTGGTTGGGGAAAACTCTGGAATTTCGACGGAAATCAATGGACTATATATGAAGACACTCCGCTAAATATCGTTACCTTGGCAGTTGATCATGACAATGTGCTCTGGGTCGGTACCGGTCAGGGTGTCGGCTTCAATCTCCACTCTTTCGACGGCACAACATGGAGAGAATACCAGGTGAGACCTTTTAGTTTGGTGGCCGACCATCCGGAAGTACTGGCAGTGGACGTAGATGGATCACTTTGGATAGCATACGATTGGGAGGGTGGTGTCTCTCATCTGCGCGAGGATAAGTGGATGAACTATACAAAATCTGACGGTCTTATATCAGACGCGATAAAAACGATCGGAATTACTCAAAACGGAATCAAGTGGTTTGGGTCCGGTGAAGGAGTATCTCGATTCGATGGAGTGGAATGGGAAAGTTTCGGTACCGACCAAGGAATGAAAGATAATCGTGTCTTTTCTATTCATGCTGACAGAAACAATATAATCTGGTTTGGTACACGAACAGGCACATGCAGTTTCGATGGCGATATTTTCACCAACGATTACAGTCAACTCGGAAACTTGATCAATACCGAAATCGTCCGGACATTCTCTGTTGATGTTCACAACAACAAATGGTTCGCAACCAATGACGGTATAATACGTTATAATGACGGAACGTACCCCTTCCTGTGGGTCACAACACCGAATAAAGGCGAGACATTGCAGCAGGAATCGGTCCATTCTATCACCTGGCAGGCTAGTCTCGTTGACACGGTACGCATAGAGTATTCGACCGATAATGGTTCAACATGGAACATCCTCGCCGAAAAGGCGGAAACTGCGTCAGGAACATATTCGTGGACAGTTCCTGCCGTGCAGTCAGAGCACTGTTATATCCGTATTACTGATACCGCACAGCCTTTAATTACGGATACAAGCAATATCCCCTTTACTATTTCGTCATCATTTGTCCGATTGACCTCGCCAAACGGAGGTGAAATATGGGAGGTTGCCACATCCCATCACATTACATGGGAATTCATCGGGGTGACTGCTGTCTCTCTCGAATTCTCACATGACGGCGGAAAAACTTGGGAAACAATTGCCGATAGTATTGATGCTTCACAGGGGTCATACGACTGGATGGTATCGAACAGGCCATCAATACACTGCCTGGTAAGAATAGTCGATAAGGCAGACCAATCGATATCTGATATAAGCAATGACGTCTTCACCATTCCCGAAAACCATATTGCCGTTGTTTCTCCGAACGGCGGGGAATTGTGGCATGGAGCTGTCTTCATGGATATCACATGGACGGCTTCGAGTGGCATCGCCGATATCCGGATCGAGTATTCCCGTAATGATGGCGAAAACTGGGAATACATCGCAGAACACGTGAATGCATCTGACGGCTTTTACTCATGGCGGCTGCCTCACCTGGAATCAGATGCTTGTCTTGTACGGATAACGGCTGAAAACTTTCTGGATGTTTCCGATATAAGCGACGATGTTTTCTCTATCAGGCCGCCAGAGACCTGGAATGAATCATGGATGGAAAGCTACACGGACATCAACCGGATTAACTGTATGACAATCTCCGGTGACTTTGTATGGTGCGGTACACCAAGCGGCGCTGTCCGTGTAAACCGATATGACGGTACAAGGACAATATTACGATCTAATCAAGGATTTATTGACAACGACATCCGGGATATAGCCTTTCAAAACAACGGTTCGATGTGGTTCGGAACGGCTAAAGGAATATCGAGTTTCAATGGCACTTCATGGATATCCTTCACGACTGAAAATGGTTTACACGATAATGAAGTATCAAGCATTACAGTAGATGGGAACGACGATGTATGGATAGGTGTTACTGGCTACTATTGTGAAAAAATGAACTGTTGGCAGTCTTCTGCGCTCCAATATTTTGACGGGGAATTGAAAACAAGATTAAGCGGAACCGCCTATTATAACGATATCAAATATACCGGTCTCGTTTATGACACAATACATAACTCCATATGGGTATCAAACAGCAGGGAAACAGTGCGATACAATTTACCCCAATTTATCCGAATGGGAAGTATTCAAAGCGGCGCAGTTGATTTGGAAGTCGATGACACGGGAAATATATGGGCGGTATTAAATGATGGTTCGGTGATATTTTTCGATGGAGAATCCTCGACTGCCTATTCCCCCGGTAACGGAAACTTGCCTGGTAAAGCTCTTGCGCTTGATGTCGATGGAAGCGGTACGGCATGGATCGGTACCGAAGCGGGTCTGGCAAAATTCGACGGCTCGACTTGGACGACATGGACTACTGCCGACGGACTTGTCCACGACAGGGTCAACGATGTTACAATCGATGTGGATGGAAGCGTCTGGGCGGGAACCGAGGCGGGTCTGTCATATTTCGATCTGAAAAAATTTACAACTATCGCTTCTCCTGTCAGTCTTGCTACAAATTGGGCATCGACCGTCGCTGTGGGGCCGAACAATACAATATGGGCCGCAAGCTTTTTTGGAAACGGGATTTCACGTTTCGATGGAACATCAACCGAGTACTATTATTATGGCGAACAGGGAGTCGGCCTGCCGCATTGGGAAGTCTACGCTATTGTTCCTATGGAAAATGGTGTGACATATTTCGCGACTCCCGGCGGTGTGACACGTTTCAACGGGAGCTCATGGACAACATATTCAGAAGGGACGGGAGACCTGCAGGATAACCTGATCAAAGATATGAAACTCGACCGGAACGGAGTACTCTGGGCGATGTCCTACGGTGGTGATCTGGCAAGTTTCGACGGTGAGACTTGGCAGCAGCATGGGTCGTGCAGCTCACATATTGATCAGATTGCCATAGACCATGAAGGAAATATCTGGGCTGATGCCAATGGCAATTACATGTTCCGATACAACGGACATGACTGGACTCATTTTACAGATTCGATACCGCAATTCTCCCACTCAGTTACTGTCGATCATGAGAACATTGTATGGACAGGTAGCGATGACGGAGAACGCAATCATTTCATTATGTATTATGAGAACGGTTTATGGAATCAACTCAATCCCGTTCCCGAGCATGTGTCTGCGCACCAGACTATCGCGATAACCGAGGACGCGAGCGGCGTCCTGTGGTTCGGTCTCAAGGGCGGCGGCGTCGCTTCCTATGATAAAGCAGGGGAATGGAACATATACACTCGAGCGAACAGCGGACTCATTGACAACAATGTACTGACAGTCGTGGTCGACCGTAAAAACGTTAAATGGATCGGTACGGAACGAGGAGTGACGAGCCTCTACGTGCCGTCGGTCACTGTGGTCGATCAGCGTGCTGACAACAATCCGGTACAGTTCCGTATCATCGGGAATTTCCCCAATCCTTTTAATTTATCAACGACTATCGAATTCATTTTACCCTCTCAAGCCTCAGTCACATTGAAAATTTACAATGTCGCCGGTCAGCTTGTTCGCGAGTTGGTTTCCGAAACGCTTCCTCCTGATACTCACCAATTCCTCTGGAACGGACGAGACGACAGAGGCGTTGCTGTTTCATCAGGTGTATATCTCACTCTTCTCACTGATGGAAAAAGCTTTACAGTTTCCAAGATGCTGATGCTCAAGTAATCTTAATCAATAAAAAAGGTTAAACAGGCGGGACAACGTTAATAAATCAAACATAACCATATCCCCCATCATATATGGCTCAGGGAGAGATAACCGATTAGAGGGAGGTTATACCGGTTTAGATTTATGATTTTTTGATTATAGAGAATTCGGGAAAAAACGCTTAGAGATATATGCTTTCCCAATTGTAATGAAAAATGATTTTTATGATTTTTTTAACTCACACAGAACATACGTAATTTGTAACAAAAAGTATATAAAAGAGTTGTCTATAAACCGTAAGGTTAAAACTTGACTTCAAAAGAGCGAGTGAACGCAGTTCTCAAAAAAGAAATACCCGACAAAGTTCCCTGGGGAGAATGGGCTATTGACTTTGATACGGTAGGCAAAGTAATCGGCCATGACACATACTACCGGGCCAAGGCGAAATCGCAATTTGCCTTCTGGGACGGACGTCGGGATGAAGTTGTACAGAGCTGGAAAGAAGATGGCATTGAGTTTTTCAAAAAAATGGACTGTTTTGATATAATCAATATTGGAGCGATGGCGAGCAGCGTTGCTCCGCCGAGGAATTTTCGACCGGAAAAACCGAGACAAATTGATGACAATACATGGGAATTCAAGGATGGAACAGTTTATAAGTATTCTGAAATAACCGCAGATTTAACAAAAGTGCATAATCCTTCTGTCGGCGCAAAAAAATATACTCCCGAGGATTTTGAAATTGAGCCGATCATTGAGCCGATTGATGAGAGTTGTTTCGAGGTTATTGATGCTTTTATAGATGAATTCGGCAGGGATCGTTTTCTGATGGGGCCATCCGGTCATGAAGTAGGCATTTACCTGCTCGATGGAGATATCGAGGAAGGCGGTGAAGGTTTTGCCTATGGGCTTATGCAGTTTCTGGATAATCCTGATACTGTCCACTCAGCGATTCGATATGAGATAGAGAAAAACAACCTGTTGGATAGTTATTACATACGTAAGGGGCAGAATGCGGTAGCATGGGGTCAGGATTTCGCAAGTACCAAGGGGCCTTTTATATCTCCTGAAATGTTCCGTGAATTCGCCTTGCCGGCAATAAAAATAAGAGTGAACAATATACATGAAAAGTTCAAACTGCCAGTCATGAAACATGCCTGTGGAAATAATAATCTTCTCATGGATATGTTTGTGGAGGCCGGTTATGATGCCTACCAGTCCATTCAGAAAAGCGCCGGAATGGATATCGGCAAAATTCACGATCAATACAGCGACTATTTCGTATGCTGGGGCGGTGTTTCGGTGGAAAATCTTGTTTCAGGCACACCAGATGACATAAAACAAGATGTTGATTACACAATAACACATTTTAAACCAAAGGGAAGATACATTTTCGGTTCGACTCACTCTATAGCTGTCGGGACAAAATACGACAATTTCATGATTATGGTCGAAGAGTTCGACAAAAAGAGATAGCTCATTGTGAACTGAAAACTCTAAACTTTGGGTACGATGGTCAGGGTAAAATGAGATGTGCCTGCCAGATAAAAATATTGACTTTTTATAAAAACTATTA
Organism: Candidatus Latescibacter anaerobius SCGC AAA252-E07; assembly: GCA_000403035.1. Classification (GTDB taxonomy): domain Bacteria; phylum Latescibacterota; class Latescibacteria; order Latescibacterales; family Latescibacteraceae; genus Latescibacter; species Latescibacter anaerobius. The sequence goes on from AQSL01000126.1 coordinate 12,853, forward strand.
TTATTATATTGTAACATCACTTGAAAAATTTTTTCTGGTATGAATACTTTTCAATTTCAGGATTGTGGACATTAATAGATCAATCCCATGAAAGAAACTTCTGACTTTGTTCAAAAATGGCCAAACTCTATAAATGATTTCAAGATGTTGATATACATGATATTGAAAGTTAAAAAATGCCGCTTTTGATCCAAACGAGGGGCTTAATTTTGAATGTACAGCAGAATCTAATAAAAATCCGAGTCATAGTGTGATAGATAAAATAAGAAGCAAAATACTTTTTCAGCGTTTTATCTCGATAGTTATTTCATTTCAAAAGGAAATCTTAATTTTTTTACAATAATGGTATTTTTATGCAGAATAAAGATGCGACAATAGAGATTAATGTAACCGCAGACAAACTTATGGTTACAGCAAATTACAACCCTGCTTCCGGTGATGGAAAAAAACTAACTCCTGATGATGTTGTATCTCAACTTGAAGCAATGAAAATTACTACAGGGATTCAACATGAAAGTATCAAAAAAATGTGTGCGTCTGAAATGAATCTCAATTTATTTGAAATAGCTGAGGGTATTCCACCAAAAGCGGGGCAAAATGCCAGAATCGAACAGTATGTTAATCTGGATAATTATGGTAAACCTACAGAAAAAGAAGACGGAAGGTTAGATTTTTATGAACTGGGAGAAATTTATTCAGCTTCTGTAGGTGAGAAACTATACCGTAGAATCCCTCCTACCATAGGAGAGCCCGGTATGGATGTTTTCGGAAATGAAATTCCGGGACTTGCCGGGACGGATATTAAAATTGTCCCCGGCTTTGGCACTGAAATTGATAAAGAAGATCCTGATCTTGTCATAGCATCCACTGAGGGCAAAGTGTTTATGAAAAACGAAATCATGCAGATTTCAGAGGTTCACACTGTGAAGGGTGACGTTAATTTTTCGACAGGAAACGTTCGTTTTAAAGGATCTGTTATTATTAGCGGTTCAGTTAAATCGGGATTTGAGGTTGATGCCGACGGAGATATTGAAATTAAAACGAATGTCGAAGATGCCAAAGTGACAGGTGGTAATAATGTAATCATAAAAGGTGGTTGCATCGGCTCCGGGGAAGGATTTGTGAAAGCAAAAAATGATGTGTATGTGAAATTTGTCGAAAACCAGCATATCGAAGCCGGCCGTGATATATTTATTAACGGAGAATCGTTTCACGCCAAGCTTTTTGCAGGAAGATCAGTTATTGCGAAAGGCAGAAAAGGATCGATAGTTGGAGGAATTTGTGAAGCAAAAATGTCGGTTGAAGCCGGTTATTTTGGTTCTGTTGCCTGTACACCGACAATAATAAAAGTAGGAATAGACCCCAAGTTCGCAGAAAAAATTAAAAGCATTGAATCCGAAATAAAACAAACACAGGATTCCATAGAAAAATTGCATAAAAGTATCGTTTTTCTAACCAGACAACAAAAAGATAATCACGGCGTATTACCTCCGGATAAACAGGCACTTCTTGAAAAACTCCAGATCGCGAAAAAAACGACACCTCAGAAGCTGGAAATGCTGCAGAAAGAAAAGGATGATTTATTACAAGATAAGAAAGAAATGAAAAAAGCTTATGCAACGGCTAAAAAAGGTGTTTATCCTAAGGTTCAGGTATACTATCAGAATCAATATATTCCCAATGAAGATACACTCGGTCAATCTTACTACAAGCTGGTTAAAGGCGAATTAGCACGACTATCAAAATAATACGGTACTAAAACTATTTGTACCAAAAAGAGATTGACAATCCTCAGACATACCATATTGGGTTGTGAATGAATCATCGAATTATTCATACCTTCCAAAACATCAGAATAGTATCACAATATACCGATCGATATATGAATTCACCGATTACTTGCCGATAAAAGAATTTCTATTCGTGAAAGCACTTCCAGAGAATCTTCAGGTATGTGTGCATGATGTAAATAATGAGTGTATGCCTGTGCGGCTTCACGGTATTCACCTATATTTTCAAGGATACCGCCCATATTATAATATGCAATAGCGAATGTCGAATCCAAATGTACTGCTTTTTTCAGATGCTCTAAAGCTTTTGCATATTCCCCGTTTTCAAGGGCTAATAATCCCATTTCGTTATATGCGGGAGAAAATTCGGGATTGTACTGCAGTGCACGGTTAAATTCACTCAATGCCTCATCTTCTTTTTTAAAGCCGAGCAAAAGCATTGCCAGCCTGAAATGAGCTATATGGTATGAATTATCAATTTTAATAGCATCCCTGTAATATTTTTCTGCCTTTTTTTTATTTCCCATCAGTTCACATACAATCCCCATATTTACAACACCCGGTATATAGCCGGCATCAATATTCAACGTTTTTTCCACAGATTGAAATGCTTTCATGATCTGACCGGAATTCAGGTACAGAACAGTAAGATTGTTTTGTACCTCCACATATTTATTCTTTAATTCCAGCGCCTGAAGATATGCATCTTCAGCTTCTTTGATTCTATCAAGTTTCTCAAGCATTCGCGCACTATGAAAGTATGCTTCCGGAAAATCAATCGCCAGGGCAATTGCACTATTGTATTCAGTCAGAGCAGCCTCATATGCATGGTTTTTTTCAAGGCTTGCGCCGAGTCTAAGATGTATAAGCGCATCATCAGGCCTTTCTTTTATCGCTTTGCCATAGACTTCCGCTGCAAGTTCCATTTCATTGAGTTCCTCGTAAACCTGGCCGAGCATCATGAAAAAATCCTGCTCGGTAATACCCAGTTCATTTGCTTTAAGCAGATTTTTCAGGGCATCATCCCAGCGTTTGTTTTTCACCATAACACTTCCGACTCCCATATATGACAGGGCATACGTTGAATCATGTTTTAGCGAAATCCTGTAAGCATCCAGCGCTTTTGCATATTCTCCCTTATTTTCGAAGAATACTCCCCGCTTATAATATGAAACCTCAGTACCGCATCCGGCGAGGATAATCACCACAAGGAGAATCAGTAAACCAGATCTCATATGTTTTATCCTTTCGCACACTCAAGTCAACCGTTGTATCCAGTTGTTTACTTTATTTTTATATTCACTCTCGGGATAATTGGTAATAAATTTTTGGAATTCCACCAGCGCTTCAGATGTGTTTCCCATTTTATATAATGTGATCCCGAGCATTATCGAGGCATCATCATCCTTATGGTTAAAACGTATATCCCCAATAACAGCTCTGAAACCATCCCGGGCAGTTTGGTAATTACGAATGTTGAAATAAGACTGGGCTATCCAGTAACGGCAGTTTTCAGTCAGTTTTGAGTCGGGATAATGATCTATAATTGACTGAAATTCACCGATGGCTTGTTCAAACTTATGATCGAGGCAGTCATCCAGCGCCTGTTTATATGAGCGCCATAAATTCTGAGAACCTTCGGGAGTTATGGGTTCATCATTTTTCAAAAGTATCTTCGAACCGACCATATCGCTTTTCATGAGATCTGAAAACACTCGCTCGATTTCATTTTTTAACGCATCGAATTCGTTACGATGAACCCGATGTTCTATTCCAAGACTGTCAACAGTTACTCTTAAAAGCTGTACTTCCTGTTTAAGATCTTCAATCTCGAGATGTAAATCATCGATTTCTGAAGAAGCGATAACGTGCGTGCCTGCTTCCTGAGGAACCGGCTCGAATACGACATTATCCGTTTCAAGATTAAGTTCCATTCCGGGATTCAATTCAATGAGTTCTGCCCTGCTTGTATTTTCTGCAACCGTATTAACCCGTCCTCTACCAATCTCAACCAGTTTCGTTTCGGTTATTTCATTCGTTTCAGGGTCATAAACATTTTCGGTTCTGTTGATGAGGAAAAAATCGCCTTCATTAATTTCATCGTCCGCACCAACAGCAATTTTAATCTCTTTTTCACTGATTAATTCCTGTATTTTACCTACAACCCTTGTTTTCCTTGTAATCTTTTTTTCTCTCCCGGTATATATAACCTTATCGGCAAGAGTGATATCCACCGTTTTTGTTACAATATTCACATAGGCCTTTCCAAGCCCGATATCCTCTACAACTCCTGTCGCGATTTCAGTTTCCGGTCTTCCCATAACTCTATTTGTTACAGGGTCAATAATTTCATTAACGCGTTTAAACAAAACCTCATCACCTAAACCCAGGGTTATGCTTTCAAAATGAACAACAACAGTATTACCGGATATACTGAGAATTGTGCCTTCGTTTATATCTTCCTGCGCATGTAAAGGCACACACGATAACATAGTTAAGAGAATTGCGATAAAAATATTTATTACGGACCTCACGTGCTTATCTCCGTGATTCTAATATCTCAGATGTTAAAAAAACACGAATCTTTACAAAAATAGAGCAATATGCTTGCCATATTCATCAAATTATGACATTTTTTTAAAAATATTTTTCAAATCATATATAAAACATGAAAATAGCGAGAATTCTTACCGATTAATACCATGAAATGTATCCCCTTATTATGTATTATACTACTTATTAGTATGAAAGTAGGAATATTTTTCTGTTTTGCCCCATGGATACGTTCGTTTTTTCCTGGAAAAATTGTATACATCTATCTCATATCATTATCAGTTTCTAAAAGATTTGGGTTATTACTTATCAGGATATAAAAAAAACCGGGTATATTACAATCAAGACTCTATTATTGAAATATTATACAATACTATACATTATTTTTTTACACCATGAAAAAATCATGAAAAAAAATCCGGTTTTATCGTAATGTTCATTTTAAAACATTTATTCTAACATTTGAAATAGTAATATTTGTACTCATCTCTAACAAACATTTCAATCCGGATATTGAACTGTTTATAAAAATAAATAATTTTTTTGTGGTTTTTATTCATGAGTTATATTTTATTTAAAAAGAGATGCTGTGGATAATACCTTTTCTTCTCATAATGAAACATTTAAATTTCTGCTTCCGGGGTTACAATGTTTTGCGATAAATGTGGAACTGAAAACCGTGATACCGCAGAGTACTGCTCCAAGTGCGGTTCGAAATTAGTAGCTGAAAAAAAGCCGCCCTCGAGTTCAAAATCAGAAGAAAGTGCTTCCGAAGGGAAAAAGACTACAAGCACTTTTATAGAAAAATTTAAAGAGGTGATATCGGATCGGTACGAGGTAATTCGCGAACTCGGTCGCGGCGGAATGGCGATTGTATTTCTTGCACGTGATAAACGTCTCGAACGAAACGTTGCGTTAAAACTCTTACCGGAGGAATTCCATCACGATAAAAGCTTCCGTGAGCGTTTCCTCCGTGAAGCAAAAATAGCTGCCAAACTTTCCCATCCCAATATCGTTCAAATTCACGATGTCAATGAGGTCAGAGGATTCACCTATTATTCAATGTCATATATTGAAGGAGTCTCGCTTGCACATATAATCCGGAAAAGCGGTGCAATAAATCCGAAGATTATTTCAAGGCTGGGGATACATATATGTTTTGCCCTTCAAAATGCCCATGAAAAAAAGGTCATACACCGTGATATAAAACCTGAAAATATATTAATTAATAAAAAACGTATGCCCATAGTTGTAGATTTTGGAATTGCCAAGGCATTGACTGAAGCAAAACTGTCCCAGACAGGCATGCTTATCGGAACACCGCATTACATGAGTCCGGAACAGATTAAAACCGGCATAGTTGACGGACGTTCCGATATATACAGTCTCGGTTGTGTACTCTATGAAATGGCTGTGGGCAATACACCGTTTAAGGGTCTTGATCCTAATTCGCTCATGTATCACCATGTAAATGAGCTTCCTCCACCACCGCTTACGGTCAATAAAAATGTTCCGAAAGCTCTTTCGGATCTCATAATGAAAGCATTGGCAAAAAATTCCGATGATCGTTTCCAGACAGCCGCCGAACTCGGGAGAGCCCTTCATGATTCGGTATTTGCGGCGGCATTACCGGCTCAGGGAACAGAGACTGTGCCGGGCACACCTCCGAAAAGTGAAAAAGAAGCAGAATATGCAGAAACCCTTGTTTCATCTCCTGCACAACCGAAAGCCAAACCGGAGGGAAAAGGGGGCAAAGAAGGTGCAATCGGCGATACCCTTGCAGTTCCAAAACACAAAGAAAAAATAAAATCGAAATCCCGTAAGGATAAGGAATCGAAAAGTATCGGTATATGGATTGGTGTTGGTATTATAGGCTTACTGGCAGGTATTGCCATCGGCGGCTTGTTATTCTATACAAGTAAACCGGATAAATCGCTCCAGGTATCAAAACAGAGCATGGAAACCTCTGTCCGGAAACCACAACCGGATTCCAAATCCGGAGAAACGGTTAAGAATGAAGTCCCCGATAGACCGTCGCCCGTAGATCAGAAAACCCGAACCGCCGCGCCGGCTGCACCAGCTTCTTCGTCCTCAAAGACACAGAAAGCACCAGTCCCACCTCGTTCAAGGGATACACAAACACCAAAACCAGTTGAAACTACAAAAACTGTCGATACTCAGACAACTCTCGATAAAGACCGCCCCGGAACAATGAAACCTGAACGGGTAGAAAAGCCGGAAGAAATTGCTTCCGATGTCCCAAAAACCACACCGCCCGAAGAAAAAGCTCCGCCACCTGCAGAACCGGAAAAAAGCCAGCTTGCGGTAATCACCGAACCAAAACCGGAACGGGTTCCCCGGGTTGCAGTTCCCGAAAAGAGACCTGAAATACCTGAAGAAAAGCCGGTTGTACCTCCTCCGAAGACCGTTGTGACAATTAACTGGATACCCATTCGCGGCGGGACTTTTCTCATGGGAGATTCCCAGGGCGATATGGACAAACAATTCATGTGCCGTCCCGTACACAGGGTGACCGTTTCCTCTTTCGAGATATCAAGGAATGAAATAAATGTTGAGCAATATGCAGTTTTCCTGAAAGAAACCAATCATCCCAACCCGGATTACTGGGATGCACAACTTGCCAATCCCGGAAAACCCGTGGTTTTTGTTTCATGGAATGATGCGGCTGCTTTTGCCAGATGGGCGGGTGCACGATTACCGACCGAATCAGAATGGGAATATGCCGCACGAGGTGGGCTCGAAGGTGAGAAACATCCCTGGGGTGATAATTTGTCCCCGGACTATGCAAATTACAACAATCCCTGGGAAAATGGAAATGGGTGGATAAAATATATAAAAGAGCCCGGCAGTTTCCCCTCCAACCAGTTCGGACTGAACGATATGTCCGGAAATGTCTGGGAATGGTGTTATGATTGGTTCGGACCCTACAGCAGCCAACTTACTGTAAATCCGGCAGGAGCATCATCAGGGAGTGGACGTATCGTTCGTGGAGGAGGATGGAATTCCGGAAGCAAACAAATCAGAAACTCGTCAAGAAACGCATCCGATCCAAGCGGGAAATTACCAAACATTGGCTTCCGAATTGCCCGCGGCGGTGCATTCAAATGATTCTATGATTTAAAAATTAAAACTGTTTTCCGAACCTATTACAAAAGGAGGAAATCAGAAATCAGATTTTTTCAAACATTGCCGTTACAACGGTAATATTATCGCTGCCACCGGAATTATTCGCCGCCGTGGTAAGTCTTTTACAGATATCCTCAGGATTTTCCGAGGAATTGACAATCGCCAGAATCAGGTCCTCATGTACCATTTCCCACAATCCATCAGAGCATATCACAAGCGTGTCACCATGTGATACATCATGCCAGACAAAATCAGGTTCGGAATTACCAACAGTGCCAAGACATCTCGTTATGCGGTTTCGCATAGGATGTGTCCGAATATCATCTTCGAGGATAACTCCCGAATTCACCATTTCCATAACGACCGAGTGGTCGTTGGTTATTCTGGAGATACTTTCACCTTTATCATCCTTTTTTGTACCGTCAAATGCCTGTAAAATACCTGTTTCAGCAGTGGTATCAATTTGTATGGATGTGCTTTTCTCTTTCGGTGTCCCGGTATCTGGCTTTGTAATAATATACGCCCGTGAATCCCCGACATAGCCGATGAGTATTCGGGAATCGAGGTATAATGCCGCTACCACTGTCGTTCCCATACCCTGAAGAGAGGGATCTTTTTCCACCTGACTCTTAATTTCAGAATCAGCTTTATGTATGGAATCCCGTAATAGTTGAATTGCATCTTCATCGGTAGTGTAAGAAAAACCACTCAATTCGCCGGGGATAGTCTTTACAGCTATATTGCTTGCAACCTCACCTGCCGCAGCCCCACCCATACCATCGGCAACGATTAACAGCAAATCACCGACATAAAAAGCATCTTCGTTATTATTCCTTACAAGTCCTACATCGGTCTGTCCCGACACCCTCATATGGCACATAAAGTATTACTCCCATCGCTTTTTTTTCGGATTTAACAGTTATATTTAATTTTGAAAAAATAACAGGTACACCAGAATGAAAACACAGATCACAATTACTGCGATATAAAACGGATTGAATTTTTTCTTTTCTTCAAAAGCAGGCATCGATAATTTTTCTACTCCAATATCTTCAGATTTCTCCAAAGGTTTTGGCTGTTCTTCCGGAGGTTTATCCAGAAAATCCCTGTCAATTTGTCCGACAAATGTAGATTGAACGCTTTGTTTAAGGTTCAGTTCAAACCGAAGCACTGTGTTCCCTATCCTGATACTTTCACCATCATGAATTGTAAAACCCGCGCCAAGCCCCTTCGGGACCGGTTTGTCGGAAACAATTGTACCATGTGTACTCTGATCAGTTATAAAAACCCGTGAATAGTCATTCGTTATTCTGAGAGTAGCATGCTGTCTCGATACGGTATGATCAGTAACAATAAAACCACAATCTTCCGAACGCCCGATTATAATTGGAGAGGTTGTAAAAACTTTTTGCTGACCAATTATCGAGCTTTCAGGGGACTCAAGTACGCTTAGTACTATGTTCCAATCTTCCTCCATCATGTTCCTCCCTTAAAAAACAGGATATTTAAAATATTTTTTTTCTAACCATACTATATATTTTGCTTAAACGAAGTTGTCAAGATATTTCTATATTTTATAATCCGGTTATCCTCTTTGCCGAGCAAAACGACTCTGAAGTGTAACACCTGAAAGTGTAATCATATGAAATATGATTTTCATATTATAGTTGACAATGTAAAAGCTGAAAGAATATATTATATATCAGGTATATTTTTTTTAAAAATCCCTCTTTATTGTATAATATATTGAATACCCGGCAAAAAAACATATAAAATTTTAATATCCATATATATTTACTTACTGAAAGGATTATAAAAAGTACAGTACTAAACTTAATTTATAAAACCTTCGGAAGCCACTATATAGGTTTTAATCTTTTGGATGCTTTTTTCTCGGCTGACTATTGATTCCTATTACCTGATTCATTTCATCATGAGTATGGGTAAAAAATGGACTTCTTCGCCACTCTCTAAGATAAGGTGCTCCAACCCGAATAAAAGGAAAACGTTCTTCGATGTATGTCTACATTTTAAATGGAAAAGATGAGGGCAAACGTTATGATTTAAAGCCCGGAACTCATAGTATCGGCCGCTCGGATAAAGCTAAAATTGTACTCAAGGGCGACAGGTATGTTTCCGGTATTCATGCAGAATTGAACTATGTGAATGATAAACTGACACTTGTCGATAAAAACAGTAAAAACGGCACTTTTATCCTTGGCGAGCCGGTAACAAAGAATACGGTAGTTAAATCCGGAGATATTCTGCGTATTGGCCGGACATTTTTAAAATGTACCAGTAAATCGCAGGATAGCTTTTTTTCAGGTGGAGTTGGAGAAAGAAATCCTGAGGCGATTGTTGTGGTTGATATTGTCGGTTCATCCAAAATCGCTCAGGTCATGGGCGACAGCACGGCCAGTAAAGTGAAAAATCTTTTAAAGAAAAGTTTGAAAAACAATCTCGATATATATCCTGCCGAATATATAAAAAGTACCGGTGACGGGTTCATGATAATTTTTACCAAGGCGCTCGTTGCAGTCAAATTTTCAATGGAACTTCTCAAAGAAATCAGTGGTGATGGCAGTTACAAAGGTTTTCATATACGTATCGGTATACATTACGGTGAAACCACTAAACTCGAAGATGCCGACCGCAGAGGAACTGCTGTAGATATGGCTTTCAGGGTAGAATCGGTAAAAATTATGGATATGCACCAGACCACACTCGGAATAAAAAAAGAAGACCTGCCGAGAGTAGATCGTTTATTTATAAGTGAAACCGTACAAAATCTGATAGCCTCAAAATCTTCTATTAGAACACGTTGTATAGGGTTTTTTGATTTAAAGGGTTTTCCCGGGCGTCATAAAATATTTGAGGTATTAATTTGAATTCATGCTTTCTCTATAACCCGACCAACCTTTTATCCCTTTTATAGAAAGGTTACAAACATCATCCCCGCATTATTTTATTTGTATTCTTAAATATTTAATTGTCCGGAGAATTACTTGCCCACAACATCCCCCGTTTCATTATTTCCAGAGCTTCCGGCACATTAAAATCTTGTGCAACATGACCCAGAGAGGAGCAAAATACTCTCCCTTTTCCATACATTTTTTTCCAGACTACCGGCATAACGACACCCTCAATCCAGAATGCGTGTTCTCCGCTAAAAGTTGTTGTCGCAAGAACCTCATTTATGGGATCGACATGCATGTAATACTGTTCCGAATGCATTTTAAAATCAGCAAGCCCCCTGGTGATAGGATCATCATGATTTATGATATGTACCTCATAATCTATAATGTTGCCGGGATGAGCTACCCACTGTCCACCAACCATAAATTGATAATTCGTATTATTTCTGAACGAATCTGCAAGCCCTCCATGCCAGCCGGCTATTCCCACACCGTTCATGACAGCATCAAGCAGTCCTTTTTCCTGTTCCCTTGTTATTTCGCTCATGCTGATACTCTGGACAATGAGATCACGTGATTTCATTTTATCCTCATCAAGGTAGGAATCAAGCGTGTTTGATACCTCGACCCGGAATCCCTGTTCTTCCAGCCAGGGAGCAAAGATATCGACACATTTTTTTGGTTCGTGGCCTTCCCAACCGCCCCAGACCATCAGCACCGTTTTTCTTGTTTTATCCTGTTCACTGGCAAAAAGTTTTTTTGTACCAAGCGAAGCAGCCAAACCTGTGGAAAGCGAATGTTTAATGAAATCTCGTCGGTGAATTTGTTTTTTTTTCATGATATTTTCCCTTTTTTTACGGTAGAAACACTTTTTTATTTTTCAGTAATTAAAGTTCAACTCTTCTCATGGACAACTCGAAGACTTTGATTTTTCGCGGATTACTATTTTTTTGCATGACTACATATATTATTTTATACTTGGTCCGGAAATGAATCAATTACACAAGATACTTATTGCCTGAGGATTATTTGTTCCAAGTGCCATCATTTAAAATAAAGCAGCGGTTTGGCTGAATTCATCAAGAACAGTTCTGAAATTACTGCTCAATTTCGCCTTTTGTTTTATAATGTTTTTTCGCACGTGATTATAAATACCCGCTGAAGAAGTGGTACCGTAAGCAAGCAGAAAATCATTAAGATAATCCAGACTGACATCATAGTCGTGCCATTTCCCCAGCACCTGGTGAACTCTTTTTATATCCCGTGTAAAATCCGTTCCGTCCTCAAAAATATGAAAACACTGCTGAACAATCTCAAGGGTATAATGAGTTTCCTTGGACTGGATCCTTACCCTGTGCAAAATTTCTTCTTTCAAATCAGTTTCACTGCTGAGTATGATCAAGTCGTTCTTCAGGTTATAAAAACGACCATGAGCTTTCGTTTCAGCCCATACCGGTGAAATATCTTTTAAAGCCTTTTTGAATGCTTTCTTACTGCCGTCAAGTTTTTTAATTGTCTCTTTTTTTGAAAATGTACGGAATGATTCCAGATTTTCGGACTCTCTCTTTTTCAGATAGTTTTCAAAATCAGTAACATCCAGGTTCAACTTCTTATTCACCTTTTCAAATAATTCCAGTTGAACCTGTGAATCCCTCAGAACGCCTGTATTTTGTGCAATTTTTCTGAAATTCCTGAAATGTTTTTTTGCACTAAAGTCATCGTTAATCGATTCAATGAGATTGAAAAATGCTTTCAGGCGTTTGATCGCCACCCGCATGTCATGAACGCCATCCGGATCGTTCTGTTCCAGGGCGAGCGAATAATTAGAGGTGACTTCATCCAATCTGGTTTGAAAGTATTCAAGAATTTCATGTACTACCACGGTAACATTCCCTGATACAAAAAAGGTATCCGACAGCTTTTTTTTTAGTTACACTATTTTTTATTTATCATTTCTCTTAAAAGCACCACAACGAGGGGCGTTTATTATACAATGGTTTCTCCACTTATCTTCTATGCCTGCAATCATTCTCATACCAATGAGAAATTATTTTTAACGCTTATAAAGTTAGCTCCGCTTATATCCCCTCCCCATACCCGAACTCATCTCTTAACCCCTTCTCTTTGCAAGAGAAGGGGAACTGAGTAGGGTGGTCAACCCCCTCTCTTTCCAAGAGAGGGGGACTGAGGGGGTGAGTTAAGAAAAAACAGATAGTTATTAACGTAATAATTCTATTGAAGCTGTTTTAACTTAATAAGCAGCTTATTTTTTTTTCAGCCATGACATACTGAGCCAGAGAATAACTTCATGTGCAAGATGTATGAAATCTTTCGCTCCGTCGCCTTTCGGCTGCAATCTGTCCACGGTCATTCCTTCCCGCCAGGCCTCGTTGTATATAGCACGCTGGGGGATCTC
>AQSL01000127.1 GCA_000403035.1 Candidatus Latescibacter anaerobius SCGC AAA252-E07
CTACTCAGTTCCCCTTCTCTTGCCAAGAGAAGGGGTTAAGGGATGAGTTCGGGTATGGGGAGGGGATATAAGCGGAGCTAACTTTATAAGCGTTTAATGTTATAATGAAATTATTTGAAAAAAATTGAGTAAATAGCAAGGGGGATACCGTGACTTTCAAGAATCTTTTTTCTCCGATAAAACTCGGCACAGTCGAAATAAAAAACAGATGCGCCATGGCGCCTATGGGCGGCGGATTATACAGTGTCGATGAAACCTGGCCCATGAGAAGTATACGGTACTATGAAGAACGTGCGAAAGGCGGTATGGGGCTTATTATCACGCAGTTCACCCGTGTGAACGGAAAAATCGCATCAATTCCGATCGTGGGAATATATGATGACCGTTTTATTCCCTCCCATGCTGAACTCGTGAACCGTATTCATAAGTACGATACAAAAATTTTTCTCCAGATAGCGTTATCAGGCGGCAAACTGGGAACAGAAGCGCCATCATCAATCTACAGCCCGAATTATGTGGTCAAACCGAGAGAATTGACCACAGAAGAACTGGATGGCCTCGCGGAGGATTTTATAACTGCGGCAGGCCGTGCTCTTGAAGCGGGATATGACGGTGTCGAGGTTCATGGCGCTCACAGCTACCTCATCGGGCAGATGATGTCGCCCGCATTAAACCTGAGAACCGACAAATATGGCGGTTCTTTTGAAAACAGGATGAAATTCCCGGCAGATATTATTACCGGTATTCACAGGGAATATCCTGACCTTGCGGTAGGTTTTAAAATCAGCGCCCATGAAGAGATTCCCGGTGGAGTCGATATATCCCTCGCCGGAGAAATCGCACACTATATCGAAAAACTCGGTGTCGTTTATCTTCATGTCGCCTCAACCGCTTCTACGATAGAGGTGATGAGTGACTATCCTTCCGTTCCGCCCATGTACATTCCGCGTAATACGCTGATGCCTCTTGCCGAAGGAATAAAGAGTGCCTGCCCGAAAACGGTTATAATGGGCACCGGTTCAATCACTGTTCCTGAGGAGGCGGAAGCATTCATCGCTGAGGGCAAGTGTGATATGGTTGCCCTCGGACGTACCATCCTCGCTGACCCGCACTGGCCGAACAATGCCAGAAACGGCAAACGGGTTACCCCCTGCATACGCTGTAATGTTTGTTACCATCAGCTCTGGCTCGGCGAGCCGCTGTGCTGCGCGGTAAATCCGTATGTGAACCACGAGGCAGAACAGGATCTGCCGATTCCCGCACGGAAAAAGAAGGTTATGATCGTTGGTGCCGGGCCCGCGGGTATACGGTGCGCACTCACCGCATCAAAAAGAGGGCATGATGTTACCCTGTACGAGAAAATGCCGTATGCGGGCGGTATGGTATATCCCGGCAGCAGACCGAAGTGCAAGGAAGATTTGATTCGATTGGTCGACTGGTACCGTGCGGAACTTGCCGACAGCGACGTAAAGGTAAAACTCAATACCGAAGTAACTCCGGAGATGGTGCGAACCGAGGCACCCGATGCGCTTGTCGTAGCTATCGGTGCCGAGCAGGTAATGCCCGATGTGCCCGGTATTGACAAGCCGCATGTGGCTTCTGCGGTCGATGTGCTCCGTGATGTTTCGCAATTCCCGGGGAGGAAAGCGGTTGTCATCGGCGGCGGTGATGTGGGATGCGAGACCGCCTGCTATCTTGCTGACAACGGATTTGAAGTGACAATTGTCGAGATTCTCCCCCGGCTCATGGCGCTCAATATTATGACCAATGTCAAGGTGCAGATGTTCCATCTTCTCGAGAAGAAAAAGTGTGCTGTTCTTACCGACACGAAGCTGACGGCAGTTACCGATACCGGTGTTGAAGTAACCCTGCCGAACGGGAAGCAGTGGGGGCTCGAAGACACCATTCGAAATTTTAAGGAAGAGTACTGGATTGTCGGTGTTACCGTCACGACCATATTCGAAACCGCATGGGCATTGAGAGGACTCTCAAAGCTTCTGATCGACTTTGTCACGAATCCCGATCTTGCCGGACGGATTCTGGACATTCCCTACAAATATCACCTCACCGCCGCACGAAAGCTGGTTGAAATGGGTGTGGATATGATATGGACAGGCGATGATTTCGGAACACAGACAGGCATGTTGATTTCACCCGATACCTGGAGACATTTTTTCAAACCGCGTATGGCCGCTTTCTTTTCCGAACTGCGGGATATAAATCCGCATATAAAAATTGCCTATCATTCGGACGGTAATATCGAACCGATCATTCCGGATTTAATCGAAATCGGTCTGGATGTTCTCAATCCCGTTCAGCCGGCATGCATGGACCCGGTAAAACTGAAAAAAAACTATGGCGATAAACTATGTTTCTGGGGTACCATCGATGAACAATACACCCTGCCGTTCGGAACACCTGAGGAGGTTAAAAAGGAAGTCATCACACGGCTCGAAACGATCGGGAAAAACGGCGGACTCATCATGGGGCCGACACATCATGTCCAGCTCGACACACCGATGGACAATTTCCGGGCAATGCACGAGACGATAACGAATACGTCGTATGCGTCTTTATAATTGAACCGGTTACTTCTCCGGAGGTATTGTCATTCCAGTATTAGCAACCTTTACTTTCCAGATTGTTCTTTTGGCAGATTCGGTAATAAAAAGAGTCTTATACTCGGAACCGNCGAAAGCAACATTCGTCGTATATACTCCTTCCGGATCCGGAATTTCTATTTCATCGATAATTTGACCTTTTTGAGGTTCCACAACATACACTTTGCCTGCACCCCAATGTGCAACATAGAGATTACCCTTTATATCCATAGCCATACCGTCAGGACCACCTGCAGTATCAAAGGAAATAAACACATGGGGGAAAAGCGTACCCCTGCCACCATCAGTCAAATAAGCCCGTATTATTCGGTTTGTGCTTAACTCGCCAACGTATATGAATTGTTCATCCGGAGTAATAAGGATACCGTCAGGAAATGCCAGATTGTCCATTAATTGAACGATTGTACGGCTGAGGCCTTCACCAACAACACGATAAACACCACCTTTCGGATTACTCACGCTGGTTCCCCACGGGTCCGAAAAATAAATATTACCTTCGGAATCTTCAATCAGATCATCAGGTCCGTTGAATTTTCCCCCCTGATAGGTATCTATCATGGTGATACACTCTTTCGTCTTCGGGTCTAAAGAAATAATTCCAAAATCCCGATGCAGAATAAGAAGCTTTTTCCTTTTTCTGTCCCATATCATAGACTTTGGGCCAACTTTCCCCCCCATTTTGCCTATATTATAGAATTTTTCATAGTTTTTGCCGTCGGTAGTTATTCTGGAAATCCAACCTACTTCCATTTCAACGAAATACAACAGTCCGTCATCCGGATTATATGCCGGGCCGTCGATCATGCCTGTGCCGGGAATCACGGCAACCTTTTGAACTTCTCCCCTCTGAATATCTTCTGCTTCCGTTACCTGAACCGCACAGAAGCTCAGTCCTGCTGCAAGAACCGGGACAAACCATTTTTTTAAGGATAGTATACCCCTCATACGTTACCTCCTATGATAAAAGTTTATTCATTTGATGATCGTATCTATCTTATCTATAGTATAACCAGATTCTTAAATAATTAAAAAATTTTTTTCTGTGATAGCAATATAAATTTCAAAATGCTTTTATCTCCTATTCCCCATATAAAACCTAAAAAATGCTTTCATAATTTGTCATAACATCTTATTATATAATAAATAACATTAGATAATACTTGCGGAAGAGGTACTATTCGTTTATGAACGGAATTACAGTGAACGTTGACTTCTCATAAATTTGATATGGGGAATCACGATTAAACTATTTTACAAAACGAAACATCTATAATATCATATAACATTCAATTGAAGTATCACATACCGAAAATGAATGCACTTTACAACGTTCACAAACAGTGATGCTCTATTCCATTCTCTTGGGAATAAACGAGTCAGGCAAAATACTAATCAAATAATATTTCGAAGGAGACGGTCATGGAAAAATCAACTCGAAGGGATTTTATAAAGAATGTCGCAATTGGCGGTACTGCTGCAGGTATGAGTCTGACTGCCGCCGGACTTTCCCCCCGGAGAATTTATGCCGCGGAAACATCAGGATTTAACCGAATCGTCTATCGGCAACTCGGTTCTACGGGCGAAAAAGTAAGCGAAATAGGCTTCGGGGCAATGAATATGAGGGATCCTGAACTGGTCCATGCGGCAGTTGATAACGGGATCAACTATATTGATACGGCAAATGGATATATGAAAGGAGTAAACGAAGAAGTCATTGGAAGTGTGATGAAAACAAAGAGAGATAAGGTCTTTCTTACCACGAAACTCGGCGGGCGAAATCCAGATAATTTGCCTGAAATGCTTGAAACATCCTTAAAAAGACTTCAAACCGATCATGTTGACCTTCTGTTACTCCACAATGTAAGAAGCAGTGAACAGATTCTTGATGAAGACTTTATGAAATTTTTCGATGATGCACGGCGTAAGGGATATACCCGTTTTGTTGGTTTTTCAACTCACAATTTCCCGGGTGAAATCTCAGATGCTGCTATAAAAAGTGAGTTTTGGGAAGCTGCTCTTGTCGTATATAATTACCTCTCACCTCCGGATGTAGCAGAATCCATTAAAAAAGCACGTGAATCCGGTATTGCTATCATAGCAATGAAAAACTTGCTCAAGATGGAGTCCGGTCCTCCGCGTGAGCGGCCTGCGGCCGGCAGTAGTCAACCCCCCAGGGACTCCGGTCCTCCGCGTGAACGGCCTGAGGCCGGTAATGAACCTCCCAGAAGACAATCGAGACCCCGTCGGGAATCCATAGGAGATATCCGTGAAGACAAGACGAGTAAAACAACCCCTCAGCAGGCACTGATTAAATGGGTTCTCAATAATCCCTATGTTGACACGGTAATCCCGGGCATGACTTCCTTTGAACAACTTGCTGATGACCTTGGGGTAATGGGAATGAAATTGACATTCGATGACCGATATATGTTAAAACGGTACAGTGAAAATATTAAAGGGCGATACTGTTATGGTCTTTCCGGATGTGCGGGTTGTAAGGACAAATGCCCCAAGGGGTTAGAAATAAACGAGATAAACCGCTGTCTCGGATATGCTTATGGCTATGGAGACATTGGATTAGCGCAAGAAAATTACCATGAGCTTTCCCGCTCAAACCGAATTGACATCTGTGCCGACTGTGAGGAGTGTGCAGTAAAATGTGCCAATGGGCTTAATCTTACTGATACTATTCAAAGAGCGAGAGAACTGTTTGCATAACGGTAAGGGAAATAGCCCTATTAAATAATCATAAATAATTGTATTATAAAACAAGCGGTTATTCAATTTTGTTCTTCCCAATACTGAATTCCTGCGGGCATTGTGATTTACACATACTTTCCTAATAACGGTGATTGAGAAGAAAAATACTCAACCGCCAGAGTTTTTCTTCTTTTTAAAATTGTCTCTCGTCTCCCGAAATGCTTCCGGTGATTTTGTGAGGAACGGATATCGACAACTCCCTGTTTCAGACGTCACAAAAAACCGGGGAAAGCGGAAGCCTCCCCCGGTGGTGTGTCCGTCAGTATGATTGTACAGGCAACGGTCAGCCCTTAAGCGCCTTGTATTTCTTCAAAGCGGACAGAAAATTATAATCGCCGAATATCAGAGAAGTATCTGCGCCCATAACTTCCGGACCCTGAAATGAAGCGTTATCGAGGATACCCGGACGGTTCGTGCCCGTTGTCAGGTAATTTGCGCAGAGCGATTCGAGGATATTCCCAGCGAGTTCGAAATACTTCTCTTTATCGGGGCCATCCGGCAATAACGCACACATCTCGAGAAGGCCGTCCGCTGTCATCGAGGCGGCGGAAGAATCTCTGATGGTGTTCGGGATGTTCGGATCGCTGAAATCCCAGAACGGCACATAATCGGCAGGCATGTTGGCAATGTAATAATCGACGAGAGTTTTGAAAGCATCGACAAAAGCCGTATTTTTTGTTTCGCGGTACGCGATAGCCATGCCGTATATTCCCTCGCCATGCCCGCGAGACCAGGCGGAATCTCCACTGAGACCGCAGAGCGTATCATGGCTGAGAACTTCACCGGTGTTGGGATCAAGGTCAACAACCTGTACACTGCTGCCATCTTCGCGGATGCAGGTGCGGATAGTGTTCAGTCCGTGTTGCTCTGCCTGCTCTTTCCACTGCGGGTCGCCACCTACATTTGTGCCGATAAACATAAGCTCGACATTCATCATATGATCGATAAGGATGGGGTATTTCCATTGATCCATGTCATATGCTTTGACTAATCCGATTTTGCTGCTGTACCGTGAGGCAAGCGATTTTGCCGACTCGATGAGGACTTTTCTATAGCTTTCATCGCCTGTTACACGGTAGGCATTGCCGTAACTGTTGATTATGCGGTAACCGATGTCGGCGTCGGCTTTGACATACTGCTCTTTTTCCATGCTGGTAGTCCATTTTTCCGCATGCTGTTTCCAGATATCATCGCCGGTGTTCTCGTACATGAGCCAGAGGCATCCCGCAAAGAACCCGCTGGACCACCAGGAACTATCCATAGTTTCCCATGTGCCGTCATCCTTTGCATAAAACGGATATTTATCGGCGTCGCCAACAAGCTCGACCGATCTGGCAAGCTGCTTTTGGGCATACGTAAATATCTCGTCAACAGGAATGTTTTTCTCGGCTTTCCGGACAGGAACCTCTGTTTTCTCAGGCGTCTCGGATGAGCACGCTAAACCAGCACAGAGCACGACAATGAGAATCCAGTAAACACACGATACCTTTTTCATAGAAACTCCCTCCATTCTGAAAAATGTTTGCACTATAACTAAACCGAATCCTTTTCCTTACATCAATTTTGAATTAGTAATAATTATAAAAAAACACAGTAAGTCAAGAATATTTTCAACGATACTACATTTTAAGAGGGTGGTGAAAAAGTCCTTTTTCACGCACCCTGAAATTAAATATATATCGTTTGTTGCTGTCAAGGGCTTGTAAATCAACGCTCAGCGTTAACCCTTGACAGCTTACATCCTGAGCCAGATAGTTTTTCACAGGATTTTTAAACTATTTGTACTTTGTTTATTTTATTTAATATTTACTTTATACTGTGTATATTTCAAGAATTGTTTTCGAGAATAGTTCTTATCATGAGGAACATTATAACCCGGAGGCACATTCAATGCAAAAATGGCTCTTCCAAATTTCAATGCTAATGCTTATTCTTTTTGCCTTCTCAACACCTGTTGTCCATGCGGAGCAGAAAGGAAAACCCGTATGCGGTCATTCCGATCCGTCAAAATACCGTGATTACACAAATATTCACGGCGGCGCGGGAACCATGAAGTTAATGGAGCTTTTAAGCAGCAACCTTTTTGAAACGAACCTGATATATTTTCACCGCGGAACACTACCGCCGAAATCGGGAATCGGCGAACACCTTCACCGGACGATGGAGGAAATGTATTTCATCTTCAATGCACCGGCGGAGTTTACCGTGAACGGTCATACCGCATTGCTTCCTGCCGGATCGACGGTGCTCTGTCCGCTGGGGTATTCCCATGGAATCTATAATAATTCGGACATAACGCTTGAGTGGCTCAATATCGGGGTAACAATGGCAGGAAAAGCCGGAGCCATAGATTATGGCGACAGTCTGACGGCACAAACGATTGAATCGCCTGCGCCGTTTGCCTGGGCAAAGTTCGACAGCAGTCTTTTGAAACCGATGAAAGGCGCGCATGACGGCAAAGGAACCCTCTTATTCCGCCGGCTCTGGGGCGATGAATCGTGCATGACCAACTGGGCATGGATAGACCATGTGCTTCTTCCGCCCGATACCTCTATCGGGTATCATCAGCATAACGCCATCGAGGAAGTCTACTATGTGATGTCGGGAACCGGAAGAATGACCGTCAACGATACCACCTGGGATGTGGGCCCGGGCGATGCAACTCCCTGCACGCTCCATGATTCTCACGGGATATACAACAATACCGATAAAGACCTTGAGATTTTTGTGCTTGCGGTTGCGATGGAAAAAGGGAAGACAAACGTTAACAACTGGGGCGATGATCTATCGGGACGGTAGAAAATTGTAAAGATATAAGTGGATAACGTTTTGGCTCACTTGCTGAACCACTTATATTAAAAACTGATACAAGGCACATAGCATTATATTTTCCACGAAACTTCAATTAAAGCACGGCGGTTCAGTCAAGTGCAGCCTATTGTTAGGCAGCCCCTAAGACAGACACTGCCAAGGTCGACTTTTTAGGCAACTGACATTTTTCTTTTTCGCAATTGGCGCAACCCAACTCCAAGCGCTATGAATAAGAAGATGCTGATGAGCCCATTCACCGGCGAAACCAGCCAGTCCGTTCCCGGTACAATCCGGATATGGTTTTCTGTAAAAAGTTGGTTGAGAAAGGCGTCTTCCACCATGTGCATCAGAACCGCCGGCCAGATTGAATTAGTCAAAAGGCGAATCTCACCATACACCATTCCCCAGGAGATCATCACTACGATCGACAAGGGAATGAAGGCCGCCAAGTCCAACGTAGTGAACTTTTGCAGAACAGCTCGATCCAGAAAAAACAGATAGTATGGAATGTGCCACGCCCCCCAAACGAGTCCAACGATAAAGTGCCCCACGAAATCATTCAGGCGAAGGGAATACACTTTTGGTGCGAGATACCCGCGCCAGGCAGCCTCTTCAAAAATATTTTTTATGAACAGCGGCAGAATACCCAGCGCGAAAACCTGGAATACCAGCCAAAGCGTGTTCAATGAGAGATTGGGGAATGTGATTAAACCTAAACCACTGCCGATTATCAAGACAAGCGCCGTCAACACGGGATAGACGAGAAGTGCGATAATGTACCACGACGCATTCCCTTTAAAGTTTGGCTTGATTCCAAAATCCTTCCATCCATCCCCTGCAAATGCCCGCAGTAGCAAGGAAGCTCCAAGTGGCATAATAATCCACAAGAGTATACCAAGGCCTTCTGAAGCCGGGTTATCCATCAGCACATCCAATCCCCGCCCAATCCAGCCAATCGCAAGTACAACAGTAATGAAAATCGCCAGATTGCGAATTGTAGTTCTATTGCTTTGATTTTGGATATTCATTGTGTTGGACTCCTTCAAACATTGAATAGCGACCATATGAAGCATGCTGCCCAACCAGGGCTTATACAGAACTGTGCTAAGAACCTAATATACAGCTATAGAAGCTGTAGAAGACCCCACTGAAATAGTAACAAAACACGTGTAATATTATTAATTTCAATTTGTTATCTTCTAATTATCACTACTTTAGCAGGAATCTTATACAGACTGGATAAAAACCCCGCAATAAAACATCATTTCCTGTAAATTATCTGCAGGACTTATCACTCCCTCTTCCACCACGATTTATAATGTGAGTATAAATCAGCAGGGATTTTTAATATATAGAAATAATATACTTTTTTGTCCATATCTTTTTTATTTAATTTTAGCTGCTTATTAAGTTAAAACAGCTTCTATAGAATTATTACGTTAATAACTATCTGTTTTTTCTTAACTCACCCCCTCAGTCCCCCTCTCTTGGAAAGAGAGGGGGTTGACCACCCTACTCAGTTCCCCTTCTCTTGACAAGAGAAGGGGTTAAGGGATGAGTTCGGGTATGGGGATGGGATATAAACGGAGCTAACTTTATAAGCGTTTAATTTTATAAAAATATTTTTTAATTTCTTTTGCCTGTATTTAATTTGCCCCATCGGCCCCCTGCTATGAAAAGAGAGAGTATGAGTTACGTAATGGGGTGATGAAAAAATGATGGCACATGTAAATAAAAACTATTATTTTGAACGACAAAGACACAGAATCATAACGCAATCCGGGAAGACAAACGTTAACAACCGGGGCGACGATCTTTCGGGACGGTAGAAAATTGTAAAAGTTATATATCTAATTCATTAATCTTCTTTATATTTTCGTCAATTTTTTCTATTGCATTATTGATTAGGTTGTCAATTGTAGTTGGTAAAGATGTTTGTAGCAATAGACCACAACCAAAAAGTAGATTTTTTGAGATTTTCATACATGTTTGTGTTGCATTCAAAAGAGAACTCTCTTCTGCAAGATAAATTTTAGGTACAAAATGTTCGAATTCATTTCTTATTTTTATATGAAGCCATTCGAGAATTTGCATTTCTTCGTCAGTTAATTTTAAACTCCTACTATTAACATATCGATGCATAAAACATTCAGTTTGAATCATTGCAAGTGCATCAAAGAAATTGATAAGATAATTATTATCCCTCAATTTATTATAGTTTGTTGGATTTAATTTCTGTTCTGGACATTCCATGGGTTCAGAATATCTCCATGCCTGATTACAACCTTGAACTTTTTTTTTATTGATTTCCAACCAAGGTTTATTATCTCTTTTATATTTAATACTTCCATTTTTTTTCTTACCCCTCTTACACGTAATTGATATGTTACTTGTGCCACGGAGCGCTTCTATCATTGAACGATAGAGAGTTAGATAAGCTTCTTTGGCTACTCTAAAATACATTGGATTAGTTTGCCTAAGTTCATATAATAAATGAAGAAGGTTATTTTCAATAAGATTACCGTTATTTAATTCTTCAAAACACATGTTAAGATACAATCCTAACTATATATTATACAAAACTCTGCTAAAGTTTTTTATATATTACAAAAAATATACTCTTTGTGCTATTTTGTCCATATCTTTTTTGTTTAATTTTTTAAAAAATATTATTTTACTCACCTCATTTGTCTCTTCTCTTGTCAAAAGAAGGATTTATGGTATGAGTTAAGTATGGGTGTGATGAAAAAATGATGGCACATGTAAATAAAAACTATTATTTTAAAAGACAAAGACACAGAATCATAACGCAATCCGGGAAGACAAACGTTAACAACCGGGGCGATGATCTTTCGGGGCGTTTAAAAATATCGGCGAAAATAAAAAGATTATCGGGGAATATGGCAGCGAAATTATTATGAACATATTATCAGAAATGAATTGGAATTAAATACTATTCGTGAATACATCACGAATAATCCCGCTCATTGGCAAAATGATGAAAATTATCGACCAGAAAGTTCATAAAAGATAAATGAGGAGGTTTATCATGAGATCATTATTACTTATCATTATCAGCATTTTTACATGTACTTCATCCTTTGTACAAGCTGAACAGAAAGGCACGCCACTGTGCGGGCGAACAGATCCTTCCAAATACGAAGAAGTAAAGAATTGCCACGGCGGCGCCGGAAGCGTTTATTACATGGAACTTCTGGGCTCGGACTCTTTCGAAACGAACGTGCTTTTCATACATCGCGGAATCATCCCGCCAAAATGCGGCATAGGCGAACACATTCACCGTAACATGGAGGAAATGTATTTTGTTTTCAACGCACCGGCGGAATTTACCGTAAACGGACACACCGCATTACTTCCCGCGAGCTCCTGTGTGTTATGTCCCATGGGGTCTTCTCACGGTATTTACAATAACTCGGACGAGACGCTGGAATGGTTAAACATTGCGGTTTCGAAGGAAAAGTGAATATTCGACTGCGTAAATTATAACGATGACCTTAGTAATAAGATGCTGGAATCCCCGGCGCCTTTTCGCCGGGCTCAGTTTGACCGCACGCTCCTCAAACCGGTCGGTCCCGCCCATAAGGGTAAGGGGAAAATATTAAACCGCAGGCCCTGGCTCGATGGGAATTTTGAAACCAACTGGGTAAGGATCGGCCATTGTATCCTTCCCCCGGGAACATCCATCGGATATCACCAGCACAATACCACCGAAGAGGTCTATTATGTCATGTCCGGCACCGGAAAGATGACTGTCAACGATCATACCTGGGATGTCAGGCCCGGCGATGCCGTTCCATGTACGCTCCATGATTCACACGGGATTTACAACAATAACCCTGACGAGGATCTCGACATTTTCGTACTGATGGTATCAATGGAGAAGGATGTCCTCGGCGGTGTTGAGAACTGGGGAATTGATCTGTCGGACCGTTAATATTCTTCCCATGCTAACCTGCATTTTTTATAAGGAGTTGTGCGATGAGACCGGTATCGAAAATGATTTCACGTATCCTGATCGTCATCTTTATGACTACTGCTGCAATTAGTTACGCTGAGCAGAAAGGCACGCCAATATACGGGCGCATTGATCCTTCAAAATACATAGTATATGAGCATGTTCATGAAGGTGCGGGAAGCATGTCCTTCATGAGACTGCTCGGGTCGGATACATTCGAAAGTAACATCTTCAATATACACCGTGGAATAATCCCTCCAAAATGCGGCATAGGCGAACACCTTCACCGTAATTCCGAAGACATGTACTTTGTTTTCAACGCTCCTGCGGAATTTACTGTCAACGGGCGTACTGCACTGCTTCCCGCAGGTTCATGCGTGTTATGTCCGCTTGGTTCATCCCACGGCATCTACAATAACTCTGATGAACCCCTCGAATGGATGAATATTTCAGTTTCCGTAGAAAAGGGTAACGGCAAAACAATTAACTACAAAGAAGACCTCGCCAACCAGAAAGTGGAATCCCCTGCGCCGTTTAAATGGGCACAGTTCGACCGAAGTCTCATGAAACCGATGGTACAGCCACACCTCGGTAAAGGGGCGATTCTCAATAATAAACCCTGGCTCGATTATAATTTTTCCACCAACTGGTTCAGGATCGGTCACTGTTTACTCCCCCCGGACACCTCAATCGGGTACCACCAGCATAATGCCACCGAAGAGGTGTATTATGTCATGTCCGGCACCGGCAGAATAACCGTAAACGATCACACATGGGTGGTCAGGAAAGGCGATGCGATTCCCTGCACGCTTCACGATTCTCACGGATTATACAATCATACCGATGAAGACCTCGAGATTCTTGTATTGATAGTGAGGATGGATACATCGAAACTGGAGGGGCACTATAACAAGCTGTTAAAAGATGAATACAGGGCACTTGAAGTGATTAACTGGGGAGATGATCTTTCGGGGCGGTAGAAATTTGAAGATATTGGAGGATGTATAACGGTCTGCGGTTCACCTGCAGTCGCTATCAATAATTACAATTGCACAGAGCTATGGTGGTCAGGTGTAACCGCTGGTTAGGCAACATATGATTGTTATTGATTTATTTTGGTTGTTCATTCTATATCCTTAATATTCAGACGGCAGGTATGCATTATGTTCATCGTAAGCCCTCTCCAACCAATTAAAATAGTTAAAAACCCTGACACAATAGATTTATTTTTGTTCGTAATTGATTGAAAGAATTCCCTATCACTTATCCTCTTCAACAACTTTAAATCCTACGAGATGTGCAATATCTTTAATCATTTGCCGAAAGTCACCAAATGTCCCTGTCCGATGAAGACCATAAGAGTCCACTGCATAAAAATTCTGAATTTTTTCCGCATCAGTGACCTTTGTTATCAGTTTCGTACGGCAGTGTATCCCCTTGTGTATATCCTTATAATAATCGTCAGGATTAACGGTAACTCCGGTGAAAACACCAATTTTTTTCAACAGAACATACACTTTCCAGGTTGTAACTGTTTCACCTGCTGGGATAAATACTCTGACTCCGGTACTCGAACCGGGTTTTAACGTGCCGCCTACCGGACTCTCAGCATGGCAACTTATAGTATACTCAAGTCGTCTTTCGTCACCCCAAGGATTAAGCGGATGACCACAATGAGTTAAGATTGTGAGGTTATTAAAAGTATCGAAGATGATATCACCAAGCATAGATGGTATACCGCAGAAGTAATAGGCGATTAGATGTGATACTATTATATTGGAATACTCCTGGCATATTGCTTGTATTCCGTGTTTTTGTAATTCCATTAAACCAAGGCCAGGCCAAAATCGATGTTCTGTTTTACCGCTACCCGTAAAAGACCGCATATGTGTTGAAACCGCATGACAGTTGTATTTTCTTCTCATTGCATCGAATGCGAGATATGATTTAGCAGTATTAATTACTTCTGATTTTGTAGTGTCAACTAATTCTCTGGCTTCACTTATCCACATATCTGCGACCTGTTCAGCTTCTTTTACATCAACATTTCTGAAAGCCTCATAAAACTCTTCCGGTGGTCGCATGACTAGTTCTGTTCCAAACGTTTCTTTTAACGCCTTTCGATATCGTTCATTATAATCTTCAGGAAATCTCTTGTTCGTATCACCGATAGAGTAATCAACAAATGCAAGGAATTTATGTGGAGTGACAACAAGAATCCGTGTCTGTTTCATTTTGTTCAATACTTCTATCAGTTTGATCTTGTAGATAAGATCGTCGAACATGGCTTGAGAGATTGATGGTTTGCACTGATTCCTTCTGTCAAGTACGGCAGTAAGCACCCGTACATTTTCGTATGAAGGACCGCCCGTACGGATCAGATCAATTTCTTTTCCGGTTTTAAAAAGGTTATAAGGTATCCATGGAAAGACGAGGTGGTTGTTCACCACGATTGTTGGCAATCCGGTCGTGGCTAACTCGAATGGGCCGCCCCCCGCGTATGGGCTGTCGCCTCTTATTAATGGCCTTAATGTACCTATAATCAGTACTCCATCAAGGTTTTCATTTCGCCGATTTAAATCAGCTATGATATCTTCCATTGTTACATCGGGTTTTGTAATGTCCCAGACAATGAAATCAACATCCTTGCAGGTTTCGCGAAGTTTTCTGAACACCTCATCATTCGTAAAGAGATTTTCAGGTGCTTTTGACATGTATCCTTTGGTCGTAAAAACGGTGAATATCTTTGTTTTCTCAAACGTAATATCCCACTCATTTTGATTTGCATAACTCATGAGTCCGCATGATACAACCAGCAAAAATGAAATGAAACTTACCCTGGACAGCATTTCATCCCCCTTGGTTATTGTTTTGTGAAATAGCAATATAAAAGTATTGATTTCAACATCATCTTATCCGATATTTCCCATATCAAAATCATGAGCGTTTATTATATCCTTACACTGATTTACGGTAGAGGACTTGCATAAAAACACTTATTGGTGCTACTCTAGCCACCTAACTAGTGCTTATATAGTTTCTGTGCTAAGAACCTATATACAGCTATTTGCGCTGTATAAGACCCCACTGAAATATTAAGAAAATACGTGTAATATTATTAATTTAAATTTGTTATCTTTTAATTATCACTAATTTAGTAGGAATCTTATCCAGTCTGGATAAAACCTCAAACCGGCATCGTTGTCTATGAATTGCCTAATATTCATGCAGCTTAAATGCTTCAGTAAAATTAATCCTCAGGCTCTCTTTCAACCTTGCCTCCTTGTCCTTTAATGTGTAAACTTATATCAGGACGAGACAA
>AQSL01000128.1 GCA_000403035.1 Candidatus Latescibacter anaerobius SCGC AAA252-E07
TAGCCCCTTCTCTTGCCAAGAGAAGGGAAATTTGTGCAGGGTGGTCATCCCCCTCTATTTCCAAGAGAGGGGGAACGAGGGGGTGAGTTAAGAAATCAATATCTGTCTATTTTTTCATCAAAACTTAAAATAAAAGAGTATTCCCCATATCGAATCCACGACAACAATGGTAAAAATCGATGTTACAACCGATGATGTGGTCGCCCGCCCGACACCATCGGCGCCGCCGGAAAAATTAAGGCCGCGGTATGTTCCCACAATAGCAATTATGATAGCAAACGAAACCGTCTTGATAAGCCCCGTAACAATATCACGGTACATCAACGAAACAAGAAGCTGGTTCATAAATGTTGCAGGCGATAGATCCATATAGGTAATCGCTACAAGGAAACCGCCAAGTAAGCCGATGAACAGCGCCATGATAGATAACAGCGGCATACAGACAATCAATGCCCAGAATTTCGGCACAACAACAAATCTGATCGGATTGAGACCCAGGGTTTTGATAGCATCAAGCTCCTCGGTGAATTTCATCGTCGCAATTTCGGAAGCTATTGCCGACCCGCTTCGCCCGCTGACGATAATGGCGGTCATAAGCGGTGCAAATTCACGTGACAGCCCGATTGCAACAAGGTTTACAACAAAAACGGTAACGCCGAACTGACGGAGCTGTGCAGCGCTTTGAAGGGCAAGGATAACCCCGATGAGAAATAAAATCGTCCCCACAATCGGTAAGGCGGTAGACCCGATGTAGAATGCCTGTTCGGTAAATGATCCTTTCCGGTATTGTTTTCTGTCAAAGATACCGATAATCGACCAGTACATAATATCAACGATAAGAACAGCGATCTCGGTTGTCCGTTCAAGCTCCCGCAGAATAAGGCCTCCAAGCCGCTCAAGTGTCAACCGTGAAGGTTGTTTCAGTTTTTCTGGTTCTGCCTTTTGTGCGGTGCGTGAGATTTCGAGCAGTATTTTAGCCCCGGGACTGAATCCGCTCTGCGTTGTCGATGCAGAAGAAATGGTATTGATGAAAACGGCGCCCGAAGTGTCAATTTCAATGACTCCGGAACCGTCAATAACCGAAATTTTTTCTCTCTCAATTTCAGATATACGTTTTTCTGCATCGCTGATAGTGGAGGTTACAAGATCGCCGGTTATGGTGAGTACACCCCGGTCGAATGAAAACGTGGGGCTTGCCTGTCTGGGGTTCATGTATTTCCTCACAGGAATTTCGAAAAGCGCAGGAGTGTCTGGTACCTTGTCTGTACAGATTTAACACTTTCGTCTTTCCAGTATTCCATGGTGATAAGAAGACTGACATTACTGGTCAGATTAAGTCTGAGCCTGTTCTCGCCATCGTATATCCAGGTCTTTTTTTCGGATTCAGGCATCAAAATATCAAATTCGGTATTAAATATTATATAACGGCCTAATCGAACATCGCCTAAAAAGAGAAGTTCAAATCCGGTCGTTTCGGTTTTGACAACAGGCGAAAGAGTATTTGTATCGCTGTGGAAAATGTATGCGCCGCCGGTACTTGTCCTTCTGGCGCCATATCCGCTTCGTAAATTGAAATTCGCAGGCATGGACTTAATCAGTATGGAAGTCAACCCGACACCCTGTTTAAAATAGACCGGGCTGAAAGCTTTGCCGAGCTTGATTTCATCTGCGCCGGTCACTCTTTGAAGGGTATCGCCTTTTGCATCAACTTCGACGTAATCTTGCGTCTCTTTAAATCGATGATACGTCGGAAAGAACCGTGTTTCTGCAGCTACTCTTATGTACGGGCTGAATATATCGGTGAAACGATAAATGTATGTTAATTTAAGCTCGGCTTTATCAATATATTTACGGAGTACCTTGTCTTTTTCCATCGACAGTCCTTCTTCCAGGTTTGACCATACCGGAATGATGTGATTGCCGTTTTCATACCGCGCATCGGTAAGCCATTGAACAGTGGCGGTAAAGCTTGCATCGCTTTCCGTACCGGTTTCGCCGGTAGGTATATAGTGTAAAAGCGCATTACCGGCAAGCTCGCTTCTGGTTCTCCATTTTTTGTCCCGGCTGTCAACCTGTCTGACATCTGTAAGAAAACCAAACCCGAGAAAATTGCCGGTTTTCGAATCGATAACAAGATTGGCCTGTACCAGTTCTCCCGGCATAAGTTTTATTGTGCCGAAGTTTATGACCGCATTCACATTATCACCGGGTTTTACAATTTTATATCTTCCCGGAGGCAAAAGCCAGGTAAAAAGTTTTTCATCCATTCCTTCTTCAACACCCTGACTGATACCATACGAAAAACCGGTCTCGAGGCTGAAAAGCTCATAGTATTCACGAATATGCGCTCTGGATTCATTGATTACATCGATCACCAGACCTGCCCAATCCGCCTTGATCAAAGTGGTAGCACCTTCCTCGACACGTACCCGTTTTTTTATGAGCTGGTCAATCGTACCGGAACCGACCACAACGGTATAAATTCCCGGTGCGAGAGGAATACGATGCCCCGTTCTTGAATCCTGCACCATATCACCCTCGCTGAGAACACCATACACCGGCTCATTATCCGGGTCGGTCATAGTGGGACAAAAAATCGCTCCTTTCCCGATAGGTATCAGGACATCATCCATCTCAAGCTGAGTTGAAATCGGGGGACTTTGCCATGTGGTTTCCTGGGCAATACAGACAGTACTTTCAACGATCATCATTCCGATAATAATGACCGCGAATAATTTTACGCTCCGACAATTCATTGTTCTTCATCTCTTTTTATTTTTTGCTCAGGAATTATCTCGAATTGTGATTCATCCAGATCCTCGGAAGATGATTCGATTTTTGCGGGTTGTTCGGAAGGTTTTTCGGCGGGTTTGGTTTCTTTCGGCAGACCTTTCCCCATAGCAAGAAACAGAGAATCAAGCTGGCTTACAACCACATTCATCTGGACCTGAAGAATTGATGCAAGCCCCCTTACCGTATACACCATATCCTCCTGAAAAACCTGTTTGCGCTGGTCGAAAGAATATTCCCATACCTGAGTGCCATCATACACCCTGAGCATTTTTAACGACATGGCGAGATGGGCAAAAAACATGTCACCTGCGTCAAGTTTCTCAAGAGCTTCCACGGTACCTTCTATACGGTAATCCGGCCGGGTCTCAAAAAAATCAATACCGACACGATTTGCAAGATTTGAAGTCTCAAGATGCTTGAATACCATATCCGATAACATGTAATCCGGTCTCACAGCCCAGTGGTGAAATTCATAGTACTGTATCTGATGTGGTGAAAAACGATAGAGAATGTTTTGCCTGTTGAAAATCCGCTGTACCTCAAACCTTCCTATCTGAAGCGAGTACGGGTAAGGACGTTTTGAAACGGCAGGTATGACGGAAGTCGGGGTATAGCTGATAATATAGTAATTTCGCACCTGTATTTTCCCCCAACTGCATGAAAATAATAGTGAAAACCCTATAATAATGGCACATCCTGACCACCGTTTTTTTATCCAGTTTTTCATGCTATTCAACCCTGTCTCCTGTTGTTCTTCTCCCTCGTATGAGAACCGAGGGGTTTTCTCGTATCACATCGGTAACTTCTCGTAAATTGTCGAGTGTTTCTTCCAGATTTCTTAAAGATCGTAATATATCATCACGGGCTCTTGCGGCAATAAGATCATAATTTACAACCATTTTGTTAGTATTATTCAAAAGTTCGCGAAACTCCATCGATGTTCGGGCAAGACGGAGGCTGTCAAGTTGTGTGCTGAGATTTTCGGTTATGCGATCGATATTTGAGACTGTTCTCCCAAAACTGCCGGACTGAATAATGCTATTTATGACTGCCATTGTACTGTCTGTTCTCGACGTGGTTGATATCAGATTAGTCATAACACTGTCAAAATCGGTTATCGTATTTGTCAGAGCAACCCGGTTTTCCTTCAGCAGGGTATCGAGTTCGGAACCTACCCGGCTAAAAGCTCCGAGGGCTTCATTTATGGAACCGGTCGTTTCCGGCCCTGTCATCTCGTTGAGATTGTTGAGTACCTGTTCAAGTTTGGCCATGATTATTTCCGCACGGCCGGAAATGATTTCAAAAGACGACTGCCCGGCAATGATAGCTCCTTCAACCGGCAATTGTTCGGATTCTTCCGTTCCTCCGAAAAGTTCGACAAATTTCAGGCCGGTGATACCCACCATTGTCAGTATGGCCTCGGTATCCTTTTTTACCGGCGTTCCGCGTTCAACTTCAATCTCAACGATAATTGATGCGGCATCTTTGACTGCAAGCCCGGCCACTCTCCCTACCTGGACACCGTGAAATTTCACTGCGGCGCCGAGTTCGAGCCCTGTTACCGATATATCCTCGTAGATAATGTAATAGGTATCCATGCGTTTAATCAGTCTGTTGCCCACCAGAATTATAAAGAACAGGAGAAGAATCGAGGAAGAAACGATGAGAAAAACTGAAAGACGAACTTTTTGAGCTTTCGTTGCCATTATCTTCTTTTCTTAAAACCACACAGGTTAATCTGTTTTTTTTATTACAGGTTCTCGAACCAGATTGATTCATAAACTGAATGCAAATTTAAAAAAATAATTTTTCCAACTCACCCCTCGTTCCCCTCTCTACAAGCAGAGAGGGGATGACCACTCTATTCCAAATTCCCCCTCTCTATTCATAGAGAGAAGAGGTTAGGGGGTGAGTTAAGTAATTTATTTACAAAGCATTGTAATATATTTAAATAGTTGTTATCAAAACAAACAACAGAATTTATGAATAATCCACGTCGACAGTATTATAAGAAAATTATTATCTACAGGCGCTGATGTCAATGAGAAATACGTATTTTCGGGAAAAGAGTCAAAATTTATAGACGTTATCAATACAACAAATTGAGCCGTCTCTTTCGGAACTCTTTCATTAGTAAGCGATTACATTGTTTTATTGGATTCTCTCACATGTATGCATGATCAAGGTTATAATATTATGCTTATGCGATTTTTATACAATAACTTCTTACATACCTTCCAATATTTGTATTGGTTTCCCCGAGTATATTTGCTACTTTTTTAACATGGTATTTTTGATTGAACGGAGTTTATATGAATAATGCCGAAAGATTTGCCCGTACCATAAACCGGGAACCCACCGACAGGATCATGACCTATGAGGTTATGGATAATGTGGAAATATTAAAAAAGTACGGCGGCTATGATCCTGCAAAAAACTATACCTTCGAGGACCTTGTCGAAATTAATGCCCGTGAATTAAAAAACATCGGCATCAATGTAACCCGCAACATTCATGATCCTGTCAATCACTGGATGGGAGCAAAGATTGTGAACTGGGTACGGTTTTTCGGTGTCAATCCTGATAACTGGGAAGTGTCCCAGGCAGGCGATACCGCATGGATATCAAAGCGGCCGTTTTCGGACCTCAAGGGTCTCGAAAAAAACATGCCCGGTCTCCCGAAATTTGAGGAGGTCAAAGCATGGTACGAACCGGTACTACGGTACATCAAGGAAGTATTTGATGACCATGACCTCGTATATATCGGCGGGATCGAGGGTGCCATTTGCGATGCTTATACCTATACTGACATGGAACTTTTCTGCACCGCCATCTACGATGCTCCCGAACTTATCTCTCATGTAATGGACTGCACAGGAAAATTTTCCGCTTATATCGCCCGGGTTTTTGCGGAACATCCCTCGGCGCCTCTCATGTTCATGGGCGAGGATACCGCGGGAAGCACAGGCCCTATATTCAGTCCCGATTTCTTACGTGAACATGGGTTGCCGCGCTGGCGGTGGATAACCGAACCCTTGAAGAAAAAGGGTATAAAGTTTCTCTTCCATACCGACGGGATGTACGGTCCGCTTTTGCCGATTATCTTTGACGAGCTTGGCGCCGACGGGCTCAATCCTATCGAGAGAATGGGCTGCAATGACATATTTGAAATACGGGAAGCTTATCCCGGCAAGTTCCTTGTGGGAAACGTGTGCTGTTCTTCAACACTTCCGTTCGGGTCACTTGAGGATATCGAGGATGAAACCCTCGAACTGATCGAAAAAATCGGGCCGCAGGGAGGAATCCTTATCGGTTCTTCGAGCGAAGTGAACGATCTCATCCCGCAGGATAATGCGCTGAAACTGTACGAAACTGTGCTCGAGTACGGATCGTATCCTATAGACCTTGAGAGAATCGGAAAACGAAGGGCGGACATTAAAAGCGGTTTGAAACTGAGGAAAAATTCTGGCTAGCAACCGGTGATGAGAAACATGAAATACTCACTTAAAATCCATTGCCGGCGACTGACCGCTGACACCTGAAAAAAGGGAGGCAGAATTGAGTGATAGTGCGATAAATCGCCGCAGGTTCATTAAAAAGGGATTAATGGGAACTGCCCTGCTCGGTGCGGCTTCAAGACCGGACAGAGAGGCATTTTCATTCACGTTATCTCCGGAACACGAAGACCTGATGTATCTTGACAGCAAAAGCCGCAGAGGTCCTTTTACCGTTTCGAAAAAGAAACGGCCTCATATTTTTCTTATTACCGCGGATATGATTTCACCGGATTGTTATCTTCCCTCCAGAGAACTATCAAAGTATGTGCGTTTGCCCAATATCCGCAGCATCGGCGAACAGGGGACACGATTTGACAATGCGATGTGTACGATTCCTCTGTGCGGGCCCTCACGGGCGAGTATTTTTACCGGTAAGTATCCTCCTTACCTGACCAACGGCGAACGTGCACCGCTGGGAATGAAAAAGGATTTGTATGCGGAAGATACGATCTTTCAGGAATATCTTCGGAAATCCGGCTATACTACAAAGCATATCGGCAAATGCCATGTTGGCACATTAAAGTTCATGGATGCATTCGGAGAAAACGATGCCGCCTGGGATCGATGGTCTCCGCCATTGCTCGAAGATGATGATTATGCCGCCTTTCTCCGTGCAAAAGGAGTACAACCGCCTGTCTATAAAAAGGAACTTCGAGGCAAACAGTATGACAGAAAATCGCCCGGCAATTCCTATGGCGGCTGGATTGAACAGGAAAACGGCAGGGATTTTCCTGTCGCGGCACACTATTCGACATATCTTGCGGATAAATCCATTGCAAAATTAGATGCGGCTTTACAGCAATCACCGGATTCCCCCGTGTACCTCCAGCTTGACTTTTTTGATCCGCACCAGCCCTTTTCAATACCATCGGGATTTGAAAACCGTGCGGCTGAACTGAAGAAAATGATACATCTGCCGGAGAGTTACCGGAAAGTCCGGGACAATGATTTTAATCCTTTGAAAGATGAACCGGATATCTACCAAGTGTACCGCCGATACTGGGGAGCGTATGATCCGGAACTGGTACTGGATTATATACTCTGTCATTTCCTGCAGATGGAAATTGTCGATTATGCTCTCGGAAAACTGTTGCATGAAATCAAACGACGTGGTCTGTGGGATGATTCGGTCATCATTTTTACCGGAGACCACGGAGAAATCAACGGCCGTCTGGGACTGTTCGATAAGGGAGTCTATTTCCAGCCGGATGTCTTCCGTGTGCCGTTGTTTATGAAACTGCCCGAATCTATGGAACAAACAATCGGAACGTACGATAAGCCCGTCTCTTCTCTGGATATCAGTATGACACTACTCGACTGTGCGGGGATACGCACCACAGAGGCCATGGACGGTGAAGACCTCGTGCCGGTTTTGAATGGCACCGGCGACCGTGAACCCCTGGAGCAGATTTTCCAGACCGGCTGGCATGTCGGTGTGAATTACGGGGCCGGGTACCAGATGTATGATGATCCTGAACATCACTGGTTTTACGGGTACAATATTACCGGCGGAAAGGATGAACTGTACAATATGGCAGCGGATAATTGTACCAATCTGGTTCATGACAGAACGTATGATGAGGTATATAAACGCATTGTTATAAAACTCGGCGAAAAACTTAAAAACGATCCGCGATGGTTAGGGTACTGGTCTACTTTCCGCCTTCACAAAGCCGGGATACTTCCGAAGAGCGAAGAAGATATGCAGATGTTTGTACCCGCGAAATAATAACATCGTTGCAGCATAAAAGACTTCGGAAATTTAAAATAGTGCAATGAATATTGGATTTTAAGCGCAAAGAACAAGGAAACAACCTCATGAAACACAGAGATCGAATTGTAATGGCGTTGAACCATGAAACACCTGACAGATGTCCGATGCAGATAAGTTTTACACCGGAGTTTGCGGATAGACTGCGGAAGGAAATACACCTGATCGGAAGAAAGGTGCATAATCCTCATGGCGGCGGGAACACCTATGAAATGGAACGAAAACTCGATGAGGATATGCTCTTAACCTCGGTGGGATGGGCAAATTCGTATTACATGGACACCGAAACCTATACCGACGAATGGGGGATAACGTTCAAACTTGCGGAATACGAAACCCGATTCGGGAAAGGGAACTATACCGAGATGGCAGGATTTCCGCTTTCCGATGATGCTGCAATCGAAACATATACTCCGCCCGATCCGACGAGACCTGAACTGTACCGGGATACCGAAGACACCATTCGAAATTTTAAGGAAGAGTACTGGATTGTCGGTGTTACCGTCACGACCATATTCGAAACCGCATGGGCATTGAGAGGACTCT
>AQSL01000129.1 GCA_000403035.1 Candidatus Latescibacter anaerobius SCGC AAA252-E07
TAAGGGCTTGTAAATCAACGCTTCGCGCTGACCCTTGACAGTTTAAATCCTGAACCTAATCGTTTTTCACAACGCTTTTAAAGGTGTGAACTCCATACCCGGCGGCACGTGAAACGGGACGTGCCAGGTAATAAATTATTTGAAATTTCAAGGAATATTTATATATTTGTAATTCTTTAAATTTTTATTGAGGGTTTTTGTTTTCGTGAAAGTAACGACAAAAAAATCTCTGCTCAACGGTGAGATTGTAATTCCGGCATCGAAATCCCATACGATCCGTGCAGTTATTATCGGGGCTCTGGCTGATGGTGTAACGACGCTCTCTCATCCGTTGAATTCGCTCGATACGAAATCAGCGGTTGCGGCTGTCAGGGCTTTTGGCGCCAGGGTTGATACAGAGAAAGATATATGGATACTCAAGGGTGTCGGCAACGAGCCCGGTATTCCCGATGATGTCATACATGTGGGTAATTCGGGAACGACGCTGTACATGATCATGGGAACAGCTTCGCTTGTTGACGGTTGGACTGTGGTAACAGGTGATGGGCAGATACGAAAACGAACAGCATTGCCTCTCATAGAAGCTCTCAGAGGTCTTGGTGTTGAGATTTTTTCAACGAGGGGGAATGGCATGGCGCCGGTTGCTGTGAAAGGTAAAATGAGAGGAGGGCAAACCATTGTTGCCGGAATCTCATCACAGTATGTATCGAGTCTCCTTATGTCCTGCCCCCTTGCAAGGGGTAATACTGTAATTACAATAACAGAACTCAATGAAAGGCCCTATGTCCGTATGACCCTTGACTGGCTCGATTCGCAGGGGATAGATTATGAAATCGATGACAGTATGACCCGGGTTTCTATCAGGGGCGGTCAGGCGTATACTTCCTTCAGCAGGGAAATTCCCGGTGATTTCTCATCGGCAACATTTCCCCTTTGTGCGGCTGCACTCGCCGGAGGGAAAGTCATTCTCAAAGGGCTTGAAATGAACGATTCGCAGGGCGATAAAAGGGTTATTGATATTCTTGAAGAAATGGGAGCTGCTGTTGAGAAAAGTGAAATCTCGATTACTATTCAGGGAAGCCGTCTCAAGGGAGTTGATGTCGATATGAACGAGATACCCGATGCATTACCTATGCTTGCTGTTGTTGCATGTTTTGCGGAGGGTAAGACAGTGCTGCACAATGTCGCACAGGCACGAATGAAAGAAACGGACAGAATAGCGGTTATGGCGAGTGAACTTATCAGGCTTGGTGCTTGCGTTACGGAATTGCCCGATGGTTTGGAAATAACCGGAACCGGTTTAAAAGGTGGCACCGTGCGGGGGTACGGAGATCACAGGATTGTTATGGCGATGGCAGTGGCAGGTTTAGCCGCTGAGCGGGGAATAACGGTTGATACAGCAGAATCGGCCGATATTACTTTCCCCGGATTCTGGGACAAAATGCGCTCGCTTGGAGCTGATATGGAAGTCGATACATAAAAACAGAATTCACGGGAGGTTTTTTTATGCTTGGTAACACATTTGGAAGAATATTTCGTATTACAACATGTGGCGAATCTTACGGTGGGGGACTTGCGGTTATTGCAGATGGAGTTCCTGCGGGATTGTCTCTAACCGAAGAATACATACAGCATGAACTCGATAAGCGCAAACCCGGGCAAAGCGCTTTGGATTCTCCGAGAAAAGAAACGGATATTGTGCAAATATTCGCAGGAATGCTCGAAGGGAAAACAACCGGTGCCCCTGTTGGATTGATAATCTATAATGTTGATACGCAAAAGATTCATGTTGACCAGTACCGTGATGTTAAGAACTTAATACGGCCCGGTCATGCCGAGTATACCTTTTTTGTAAAATACGGAGAATATGCTGACTGGTGTGGTGCCGGAAGAGCATCGGGCCGTGAGACAGTCGGAAGGGTAGCAGGCGGTGCGGTTGCAAAATATATCCTTGAGCAGGAAAATATTGAAGTTTTTGCCTATACCAAGGAAAGCCACGGTATCGTTGCCCGTGACATGACATTCGAGGAAATAAAGGCAAATTACCGTAAAAATGAGATCAACTGTCCGGACCTTAAGACCGCGGAGACGATGATACAGGATGTTATGGAGATCAGGGAAAAGGGTGATACTTCGGGCGGAGTTATCGAAGTTATTATCAGGGGAGTTCCTGCAGGACTCGGCGAACCTGTATTTGACAAGATTTCAGCCGATCTTGCAAAGGGAATCATGTCCATTGGAGCTATTAAAGGGTTGGAGATAGGCAGCGGTTTCAAAGCTGCAAAAATGACCGGGTATGAATGGAATGATGAACCCTATGTTGAGAATGGTAAAGTCAGTTTCAGAACCAACAACCAGGGCGGTATTCTCGGCGGAATCTCAACCGGCCAGGATATTGTTTTTCGTGTTGCGGTTAAGGCAACTCCGACCATCTCAATCGACCAGAACTCGGTAAATATGGATACCATGGAGAATGAAAAACTGGCAGCAATTACCAGAAGAGATGCCACGCTTCTCCCGCGTATTTATCCTGTTATCGAAGCAATGACCCGTTGTGTAATTCTCGATCATCTTTATATGTGGAAAGCATGGTGCGGTATGCAGGGCTATGAAAACAAATGGAGAGATGGATAACGTAGAATGATGTTAGTGTAAAGATAAATGGTGCAAAGTGCACATAATAAAAAAAACGCACATCGTCATGTATGAAGTGCGTTTTCTTTTTTTTGAATAAACCGGTATACTATTCGAGGTGTTTCGAAGCATCATGACACTCTTCTGGTTATTATTCCAGAGGCTTATGGAGAGCGTCTTTAAGTAATTTCCCGGGTTTAAAATGTGTTTTGCGTCTTGCGGGCACGTAGATTATGTCCCCGGTGCGAGGATTACGTGCGGCAGGTTTTGGTTTTGTATCCTTTACCTGAAAAACACCGAAGCCGCGGATTTCAATTCTGTCACCGTTAATAAGGCTTTCACGCATAGCTTTAAAAATGCTTTCAACCATTTTTGCAGCAAGGCTTTTTTTACAACCTGTATCATTAGCGACCTCCAGAGCAAGGTCTTTCTTTGTAGTCGTCATGTATTCCTCCTGAATTGGGTTTTGTGCCCTCTTGTTTTGCTAAAGTAAAAAAATTAATTGCTCAAAAAAAGAAGAATGAAATTACATTTAATGAAACAAATGCATAGAACTCTACATAAATTACTGTAAATAATTCATTCTATGCAATTTAAATTAATGCTAATTATGCAATATGTCAAGAAAAAATTAATAAACAATAAGATAGAGCAAAAATATATTCTTTATACTTGTATCATAAATTTTTACAATATGTTAATTATACAACAGTTGTTTTGAACTGAGCATAGTGTCTAAAATTATTATGGAAAAAGAGTTGTATAAAATCAAAATTTTTCGGTATTAATAGTTTATTTATATGAATTATACAAAAATTGTGATCGTCTCTATTGTGGATTGTGAAGGATGATTATCAGTTCTCTTGTAAAGTAAGAGAGCGAAACAGAAGGGGAATTTCAGGATGAAAATTATTTCAGCCCCTTCCCATTTTCTGCATTTCTCCCTGACTCTTCTCTTTCCCCGAAAAGAGGGTGAATGTGCAATCATTTCATAAAAAACATTAAAAAAGTTGCATGAATTAATCGGTTTTAAAAGCGTTGTGAAAAATTATACGGTTTATGATGTAAGCTGTCAAGGGTCAACGTGAAGCGTTGATTTACAAGCCCTTGACAGCAACAAACGATATATTTCATTACAGGGTGCGCAAAAAAGGACTTTTTCACCGCCCTCTTAAAATGTTATAAAC
The DNA here is from genome assembly GCA_000403035.1 of Candidatus Latescibacter anaerobius SCGC AAA252-E07. Classification (GTDB taxonomy): domain Bacteria; phylum Latescibacterota; class Latescibacteria; order Latescibacterales; family Latescibacteraceae; genus Latescibacter; species Latescibacter anaerobius. Next base: position 3,822 of record AQSL01000129.1, read on the forward strand.
GTGACGTACTTTACTCATCTGAGATTTTTTTTAAAAAAATATACCGATAATGTGTGCGGTTTTTCGAGATAGTTGTTGCAAAAATGAAGTAATTATTGTATTTATTTTCAGACTATTCGTTTCAAACAGCGAAAGGATTCGATAATCCGGATTTCAAGAAACCAATGTGTACATACCTGTTTTTTTATGGAATTGTTATATGACTGTTAAAGATTTTATGAGTTGTATCAGGTTTCGTCAGTGGACAAAAAACATTCTCATTTTTGCGGCATTGATTTTTTCCAATCATGCGCATCAGATTGACTATGTGGTGCGGAGTTTTATTGCATTCATTCTTTTCTCTCTCGCTAGTGGGGCATTCTATATCTTTAATGATATTTATGACTTCCGGCGAGACCGTGAACACCCGGTAAAAAAACACCGTCCAATCGCTTCAGGCCGTGTTACGGTGAAAGCGGGCTGGATTTTCTTTCTTGTTTCCGTATTTTTTTCACTTGTCCTGTCGTTTCTTTTTAATGTTGATTTCGGAGTAATAATTGTTTTGTATTTTCTTCTTCAGATATGTTATACACGTATACTGAAAAAAATTGTAATTGTGGATGTGTTTGCTATCAGTTTAAGTTTTATTCTCAGAGTTACCGCAGGAGCTGTCGCGATACAAGTTGATATTTCTAACTGGATTTTGATTTGTACCATGCTTCTTGCACTGTTTCTCGCACTTTCAAAACGAAGACATGAACTTATTCTTCTGAATGAAAATGCAGACGGTCACAGAGTTATTCTCAAGGAATACAGTCCTTACTTGCTCGATCAGATGATAGGTATTGTTACTTCCGCTACGCTTGTTGCCTACATTATTTTCACCCTTTCTGAAGAGACAACTATGAAATTCGGCAGAATGGTCTTCACCGTGCCGTTTGTGCTCTACGGTATTTTCCGTTACCTGTACCTGATCCATATTAAGGAAAAGGGCGGGGAACCCGAAGAGATACTTTTAACCGATATCCCTCTTCAGCTTGATATTCTGTTATATGGTCTTATTGCTTTAGCCATTATATACTTGTAGATACCGGTAGAAATGGTTCATGCATGGGCTTTTTAAATAATTTTCACATATACTCACTTCAAAACTGTTGAAACCGTAATAGCAATGGATTATTGGCATGAAAAAAATTGTACAGGATGAAAAAAAAGAGTTGTTTAAAACCGCCTGCACTGCAGCTCGTACGGCCGGCGCCATATTGAAAAAGCACTTCGGAGAACAGAAAGAAATATCGTATAAAGGCAGAATAGACCTGGTAACAAACGCTGACTTTGAATCGGAAAAAGCGATACTTGACATTATAAAGGAACGTCACCCTGATCATGACATTATTACCGAGGAATCAAACCCCGAGATGAGCGGTTCTGCATACCGCTGGGTGATTGATCCGCTTGACGGGACAGTAAATTATGCGCATGATTTCCCGTTTATGGCGGTTTCCATCGCTCTGGAGATTAACGGAACGATTGAAATCGGTGTTGTGAATAACCCTATCATGAATGAATTCTTTCATGCCTGCAGAGGCGAGGGCGCTTTTTACAATGATATTCCAATTTCGGTTTCCGAAACCGGTATCCTGGAAAAGAGCTTCCTGGCGACAGGTTTTCCCTATGATATAAAGGAGAGTTCGTTAAACCTGGCGCATTTCAGCCATTTTATCAGGCATGCCCAGGCAGTGCGACGTGTCGGTTCTGCTGCACTGGATATGTGTTATTGTGCAATGGGACGGTTCGACGGCTACTGGGAACTTACCATTTTACCCTGGGATATTGCCGCCGGAATCCTGATCGTTACCGAAGCAGGTGGAATCGTTTCGAAGCTCGACGGCGGGCCGCTCTCTATTTATGATAACGAGATAGTAGCCTCAAACGGCAGGATTCATGAGCAGTTGGTGGAGGAAATTCAGAGAGTGAACAGGGGAGAATGAAGACACATGGAGAATGAAGACACATGGAGAATGAAGACACATGGAGAATGAAGACACATAAAGTGAACTATCGAAAAATTATTGTTGAGTATTATCAAAATTTAAACTTTTATCCAGTCAATACCCTAAATATTTTAGAAAAAAATGAATCGTTTCATTCTATTTCTCTTTGAAGGGACTCAGAACACCACATATTATCCTCATTTTTACTCACCGGATTTTTCGGGAATTAAAACAAGATATTTAAAGAGAATTACCCGGCATTCCAGACAACCGAATGGCTCCCTGCGGTCATTGCGCCGTTTACCAGTGTGTCAACATTCTGGCCCTCAGCGTTGAACACATCATCCATCACATTGCCCGGTTTGGCAAGCGTGAAGGAAATGGTTATGGACGGGTTGAACGGATTGTGATAGTTCTGCTCCAGACTGAACCCCGCCGGAAGGTCGTGGGAACCCTACTCCGCACCGGTGGGTGTACTCTTGAGAAACCAGCCCTGTGCGGTGGAATCGGTTTTCAGAAAACTCAGGAGAAGTTGCGCCACCTTTGCCCGTGCGGAATTGGAAGGATGGGTCCCATCGGTTTTTCTAAAATCGGTGATCTCCCATTTCAAGCTGCCATCACGGACATTTAGCCCATCCGCCCACAAATAGGGTCCCCAGGAAAGCCAGGGGGCTTTCGCTTCCGTTCCGGAAAAGGCAAGACCCGCATCACCGCCGATCTGCTTTTCTATCAGCCATTTCACTGAAAAACCTGTCTCATAGGCATAAGGCTCGGGGTTGAGGGCGGTGGTGGCATAACCGCCGTAAATCCGGCTGGAAAGATAGGCTATCCGGATATTCGGATAACGGAGTTTCAATATCCTGGCGATTTCTTCCAGCTCGGAAGAGAGCGTCTGGGAATGCACGGGAAAGGCCTTGGTCGGTCTGGCATCCGCTTCCTTGATCCAAACCGCCTGGACCTGTTGCGCAGTAACTTTGGCATCTGCCAGCCGCTGGTCGACCACGGTCCAGTATTGCGCCTGAGGATTGGAGATAATCGCGGCGGTCTTGCCGCCCTGAGCGCCGTCGACGATAACCAGGCGGGGATTTTTCAGCGGGTCGGCGTCCGCGATACTTTTAAAAACAGAAAATTCCTGGGTGGTATTGGACATCCCGATGGAGAGGAGCACAATTTTGCCGTTGACCACATCCGCGGCTCCTGTCATGTCCAGGGGTTGAATCAGCCTGGCCATTGCAAGTCCCGCCGCCAGGTGGGAAGCGGGCATTGAATTGCTCCCTCCGGGATAGAGGCCACCGGAATATCCCTGGTATAAGCCCGCTCCCAGCCTGTCCAGAGGGATAAGTCCGACGGATGTTTTCTGCGCGGTAACTGGGACGCCATGCCCAATCATAAGCATCATACTTAAGGCTAAATACTTTCCCCATCGCACGCCGTGTACACTATCGAACATGATTCCCCCTTTTTCAACGTTATTTACCCGATATTTCCCATAATAAAATCATGAGGGCTGATACCCTCTCAATAAGTTAACTATAAAGTTTATATTATTACATTCAACAACAATCTTGTTTTCAATTGAACTTTAATTCGGGATTCACCATATCAAAATCATAAGCAGTCAAAATTCATCTCAAACTTATTGATAAACGAATATTACTTTCAAAAAATTCTTTAGCAAGTATTTTTTTCATCCTGATCTATAAATTTTGCTGCGTACGTGCCTTATAAACAGTGAAATATCAAATTTAAGAGAAACGTATCCATTGAATCAAGTCAAACAGCAGCGTCGTTAAGCAGAATAGCAACGCAATCACTTAAAAGTCTGGTGAAAAAAACCTTGCCTTTCGAAATAATGAGCTGTCAAGGGCCGGCCTGTAAAAGATAATAAATAATCCCGGTGCGTAATCAAGGTCACGATAAGCGAGAAGCCCCCCGTTATATGTCACCTTTGCTCAATGAAATTCGAGCTTGATTCCTTAATAAAAACCTACTTTCATGTTTTCACCCTCCTGATGACCAGTATTTGTCAGTCATAAGCGAGTGTTATTTATTATATAATAGCATATTATGGTAAATTATGAAAGCTTTTGTTGAGTTTTATATGGGGAATGCAAGTTTATGTATATATGCATAAAAGTATTGAAAAATTTTCAAAATATTTATCTATCCCTCCAGACCCAGAAACTCCAGTGTGCTCTCAAAAGTCCGGTTCACAATAGTAAAGTTCTCGATGCCGTAAGGTTTCAGAAATTCCAGAGCGAGGCCGTATTCCGCCATCTCGCTGAATACATGCCCATCGGAGTTTACCGCAAGCATGACGCCTTTCTTTTTACAAAGCCCGACCATGTATGCCATACTCTCCATATCGGCTTTCCCGTTCAGGATGTAAGAGTTGTTTATTTCGAGGGCTATGCCGTTTTCCAGAGCGGCATCGGTGACTACATCAAAATCGAGCGGTAAGGTCTTAAAATACGGGTGTGTAAGTACTTTAATCGATGGATTTCTCTTAATGGCATTAACGACCGCACGGGTATTTCCTTCGATGCCCAAAGAGTCTTCAAAAATATCATGGTTATGCAGACCCGCAAGAATGATTTCAAATGGATATCCTTCAAAAACCGGCAGGTCAATTTCGCCATCGACATTTAATATCGATGCCTCGATACCTTTAAAGAGACGTATTCCGTTGATAACCGGCGGCAGTCGTCTGAGCATTACCGAGAAATGAGACAGAGGTGTTGCAAGTTTGGGCCCATGATCGGTCAGGGCACATGCAGTCTGTTTTTTTTCTTTCATTATGGCAATGATTTCAAAAAGCGTATGAAATCCGCAGCTGCTTCGTATGGAATGAACATGGAGATCACAAAATGGCATTCTATTTCCTTGTGTTAAAATGGAACCGGGAATTATAAAACTTCAGTAAAACCCGTATTATTCATAATCTGAATACAGTTTGATTTTTTTATCTCTTTTAAACTCACTCCTCTGTCCCCTTGTATCATAAAAAAGGTGTATGAGAGGCACGTGAAAGATCTATTACGTTTTAGACGTCAAGAATTAGCCCTCCCCATGGGGGGCAATCACCTGTTTATTTGACGTTTATAATCCTTCATCCTATGAGGGAAGGATGTCCGAAGGGCAGAATGGGGGCTCTTCAAGAGTGTTCGATAAAATGTAACCTGACAGTTCTGAAACGGGATAATTATCGAGGAAATCCTGTTATCCTGGCAAAAATTAATATATCTTTGATGTGATTCATTCCCCTATTCCACATACGTATCCTCGAAAATATCCACTGTTTCCGGACGTTTGTAATTCTCAATCGACTCGCGGATCATGGATTTCAAATCGGCGATCTTTACCCTGACCTGTTCCATCGTGTCACGGTCCCGGACGGTTACCGTATCGTCTTCCGCGGTTTGAGAATCGACAGTCAGGCAATAGGGAGTTCCGGCCTCGTCCATGCGCCGGTAGCGTCTGCCGACAGTGCCTCCTTCATCGTAGAAGGCGTTGAATTCGCTTTTGAGTTCCTGATATATTTCACGTGCTCTTTCAGGCATACCGTCGCGCTTGACAAGCGGAAAAACAGCGGCTTTGATCGGCGCAATAAGCGGAGACATGCGCATGACAACGCGGTTTTCCTTCTCACCGGGTTCCTCCTCGTAGGCGTCCACAAGCACCTGCAGCATGGTACGGTCGGTACCGGCCGATGTTTCAATGATGTAGGGGGTATAGCGCTCATTGTTTTCCTGGTCGAAATAGCTCATGTCCTTACCGGAGTATTCGGTGTGACGTTTCAGATCGTAATCGGTACGGTTGTGCACTCCTTCAAGTTCCGACCATCCGAACGGGAAACGGTATTCAATATCGAATGCCGTTTTTGCGTAATGGGCAAGCTCATTGGGGCCGTGTTCATGCCAGCGGATACGTTCGGGACGTATGCCCAGACGGTTATGGAAATCCCAGCGCTGTTTCCGCCAGTAATCCATCCAGCTGTCCGCTTCATCCGGCTTGACAAAGAACTGCATTTCCATCTGCTCAAATTCCCGTGACCGGAAAATAAAGTTGCCGGGAGTGATTTCGTTACGGAACGCCTTGCCGACCTGGGCTATACCGAAGGGGATTTTCTGGCGCGATGAATTGAGGACATTAAGGAAGTTGACATACATACCCTGTGCCGTTTCAGGCCTGAGATAGGCGATCGATGCCGAGTCCTCGACCGGGCCGATATGTGTTTTGAACATGAGGTTGAACTGGCGGATATCGGTCAGGCTGCCGCCGCATTCCGGGCATTGTGAATCCTTGATAAGATCTGCGCGAAACCGTCGTTTGCAGTCCTTGCAGTCAACCATCGGATCGTGAAATCCCTCGACATGTCCGGAGGCCTCCCAGACCCGCGGATGCATGATGATCGAAGAGTCGAGCCCTTCGATGTTATCGTTTTCCCGAACCATTGCCTTCCACCAGAGCTGCTTTATGTTGTTCTTCACCTCGACACCGAGAGGACCGTAGTCCCAGCAGGCCGACTGCCCGCCGTAGATTTCTGATGACTGGAAAATGAACCCGCGGCGTTTGCACAGACTCATGAGTTTTTCCATTTTTATCGGAGCCTTGTTTTTTTTCGGTTTTGCCATGTATCCCCCGTTACAATTTTTGCCTTAATCGGAACTCTGTTTTTGTAGATTTTCGCAGAATAAGGATTTGTCCTTATCCCATAGGTACTATATTTTGGGCAAACGCAAGGATTGCCCCTGCATCAGAATCGTTTGAATAGTGTTGTATCAATTTTTCATTCCCGCTTCAATTTTCCTCAAGAACGACAGCGATTTCGGCGTTCTGGAAGATCCCGAATGGTATGCAAGAAACTGGAGCATAATTTTTTCAATTTCCACCCGCTGCGGGGCGCCGATTTTGAGTCTCGGCAAATCCTCGATATTTTCTGTCATGAGACTCTTCATAACCATGAGAGCTCCGGGACTGACCATGAATCCGAACTTGTTGCCCCTCTCGGTGCAGGAGCATGTCAACCCGCCATCGGTAAAGCTGAAAAAAACGGATGTTCCTCTCGGTTTTTTGCCGCATAGTATGCACCTGTCAAGGGCAGGCCTGTATCCGGCTGCATCGAGAATTCGAAGTACGAACCTCCAGAGATGTTTTTCGGCATCCTTCGGAGCGCTTGTTTCGAGTCCGTTCAGAGAACCCACCACGAGATCGAACGTCCCTGCTTTCGGGTCTTCATGAGCCGTCTGAGCCTGTGCAATTTCTATGATTCCGGATGCAATAGAAAGCATTTTCAGATTCGATTTCAATCCTGTATAGGGTTCAATAATATCAGCGCTCGACAGGTTTTGTATCTCACGGGTATCCCGGTAGTAATAGATAGAGTTTATTAATGTGATAGGTTCCAGAGCGGCGCCGAATTTGCTCTGAGGTCGGCGCGCACCTTTGGCCATCACTTTAACAAGCCCGTGACGTTCGGTAATAAGCGATACGAGTTTGGAAGAATTCGACATCTTCATTGTCTTAGACACTACTGCCCGGGTTGTCCTGAGTCTCATTGTTTTCCCTGATAACCGGAAGTTTAATATCCGGAGAAACCGTTCCCGCGCTGATAATCAGTTTCATGGCGTCTTCAACGGACATGTGTATATGTATAAGATCTTTCTGTGGCACAAAAATAATAACGCCCGATGTCGGATTGGGAGTTGTCGGAATAAAGACACTGCTGACATCGCTTCCGGTTAATTTGCAGAATGGACCCTCGCAGTGTCTCGTGACAAAACCGATTGAAAAAATTCCCAGCCGCGGATATTGAACCATAACCGGGTATTTGAAAATTATTCCCCCGCCTTTTGCAAATGAATCCGATAACTGACGTACCGCGATATAAATCCTGTTGACTAACGGAACATGGTTAATAGTCTTATCCCACAGATTAAAAAACTTTCTGCCCACATACTGCCGTGCAAAGAAACCGATAAGTATTACAATTAATGCCAGTGTGACAGCTCCCATGCCGGGAATATAAGGAATGGTATAGGCATGATCGAAACTGAGGTATTCAAACAGTTGGGAATACCATCTCCCCAGGATATTATCAAACCAGCGAAAAACCTGAACTAAAATCCAGATTGAGACTGCTGTCGGCGCAAGAACGAGCAGGCCTGTGGTAAAGTAGTTTCTGAGCTTTACGAGTATCCCTGAAATTATCCCGACTTTACTTTTTGACCTTTCATCTTCCATCTTTATCCCCTCTTTTGGTTGTATCAGGAAGGGTTATATGAAAAACCTCTTCTCCCTTTTTTATCATCCCATATTCTTTACGGGCAATTTCTTCAATATATAATGAATCTGTCTTTAACCGTTCTATTTCAAGTTCGAGTTTTTCGATTTGTACTTCGGTATCATGAATCGCTTTGATCTCTTCGTTTTTTATATGCGAAAGGCGCCATATTCTATAAACACCTCTGGTAAAGTTCATACCTGTATACAAAACAAGTATACCAACGATACATGCAATGAAATACCAGCCGGGTTTTCGTCTTAATTTTCTTTTTTTATTCACATTCATGAATAAAGTGGTTATGCACTTTAACATTCAGGGTTCGTAATGTACTGTTCACATTTTTTTCTTTGTATATCTTCGTGTCTCAATACTCGTTTACTATGTGCGGCTTATATATATTCAATTCTTTTTTACAAACGTTATACCCTTTTCAGGGTCGACCTTCTCGGGTTTGATTATAAGCTTTTCATGATTCAGTTCTGAAGCCCCCCTTACCCCTTCGATGGAAAACTTCATTCTTCTAATATGCTCCGCCTGGATAACAAAATCCATATTCTCAGGTATTTCAACCCCTTTAATTCTCCACATATCCTTGCCAAATTCGAGAGCTTTTAAAACCTTTTCACGGGCTGCCCACCATTCTGTCAGTTCAATGCCGGTCATCGAGTGAGCGCGATCAAGACGGCATCTGGGAAGAAAAGACCGGTAAAAATCCGCCAGTTCAGGAATCTCAGACTCATCCATGTTTCCGGGATGGACAAGAATGCTGAAAAGCCCGCCCGCAGCTTTCGCATAGAGATACGCTTCGGTAATTTTACGAATTGCACCTTCCGGATCATCACCGGCATGCAGAAAAACCCCGTCCATGAAATTGAGTGGAATCTCGATAATATTGCCGGCAGGATGAGATACCGGAAAGGGGAAAAAAGGCGATGCCATACCGTTTCGAAATCCCGGTCGGTCACTGAAACCGAGTGTCGCATCGTATAACAGACCCGCTTCCGCCACAGCCTCGAGTGTCTTCCCGTGTCGGAACATAAGGTAGTGATGACGGACACCTTTTATTTTTACACCGAGCCGGCTTTCGTAAGAATTTAGCTGAGCTTTCAGGGCTTTTGCATCGAGGAATGCCCCCCTTGTACCATGAAGAGCAAATTCACAGCCATTATCAATTAAATGCCGGATCATTGCCGTAATCTCAGAAGCTTTCCGTCTGTATACGGGATCGATATCATTTTCACGTTTCTGGTATTCACCGACGAAGGGAGCAAAAAACCATGTCGATTTAAATCCGTTTCCATGTTCCATAAAGAGAAGTTCATCAAACATCCAGTAAGGGTCTCTGCCTCTTAATGCGTTGCCGATAGAACAAACAGTGTCGACAAAACGTCTCCCGTTCACATGGAAAAGGTCGCCGCAAGAAAGCGCTAATTCTCTTACTATCCTTTTTGTTGTCCACTTACGAACGACATCGAGATCATGGCTTAAAAATAAGGCAAGAGCAGCGGATTTCGGCCATCTCGGGAGATAAAAGAGCGGTACATTGATATTTTTATAAATATAACGAATTATATTTTCTATGAGATTAAAGTGAAAGGAAACGCCGGGCGCATAGATGACACTTTCCGAAACAGGGTTGTGACGGCCATAACGGTCAAGGCCTGTATCATGTTCCAGTTCTCCGGATAATATTCTAATAGTGGATTTTATCAGATCCGCTGTAAAAATAAGGGTTAACGCTTTGCCGGTAAGCCCTTCCAGAACGAGCGGTCCGCCCTCAAACGTTTTTATGAAACGATGAAAACCCCCATGATGAAAATTCTGTACTTTTGCAAGAATGGGCGCCTTAACCGTCATGGTCTCATAATGCAGCGGATTTTCAGGAATTTCATCATGAACGATTGAAGGGATACCTATGATAGCTTGGTATCTTTCGCCGTAATAGTCAAGTGTGTCTTTTGATAAATCGCCATAGATGAGCGCAACCGGAGCTCTGGGCCCATCCTCATATAACCCGATGGGTATTCCTGAATGTACTCTGAAATTGCGGGTAAAAAGGGTTGCCGGTCCCTCATCGGGTGATGTTAATATCAAATCGATCATATATTATAGCATTGCGGAAAAACGTACGAGTGTGTTTTACCTGTTTCAATAATGGTATGTAAGCGTTCAACTATCAGTTAAAAGCAGTTGTGAAAAAAAATTACAAGCTGAATCCTTACGGCTGAATTCCGGAAACGTTTAATATATTGAAATAACATACATTTTCATAGCCCTTTTGTATAAATTTTGCGTAATTTTGAATAAGCCTGAAACGCCGTACGTGATGTCAGGGAGGAATAACTTTCTGTAACATAGTAAGGAGTCAGTACACCACCGAATCCTTTTTTGAAAAAAGCAATAGAGGGTATATTTGCTCCGACAAGATCAAGCATTTTATGTGTTTTGTGATACCGTTTGATTGCATCCCATATGAGCAGAGAATCGGCGCCGGTATAATTTTTATCCGGAATGGTGCCATATACCCAGGTATACACAGTATCCTTACCGATTACAAGCACCTGTAAAGCCACTGTTTCCCCGTTGGCTTCCTGAGCGGTGTTAATCTCCAGTAATCCGGTTTTTATGAGACCTCCGACCATTGCAGTAACCATCCGGGGCGGCACAGGGGGGATTCTCTCCCGGTCCCGGAATATTTTTGCATACATTTCACCTATCTGCTCTGCATTTATCGAACCGCCGAATATGATAGACCTCTCCGCCGTGCGGATTTTCCTTTTGACTCTTTCTCTGATATTGTTCATCAGCTTATCTGTATCGCTTAAATCCAGAAGGTAGGTATACCGTACACTTTCCTGCCAGTTCTGCCATGAAAATGGACGAATATCATAAAATCCCGGGGAATGCACAAGAAATACATGATTATACTTTTTCCGGAGTACCCCGATAAGTTTTTCCGCACAGAGCAACTGCAGACTTTCATTATCTGAGTGCGGCTTTGTGGGATCACTGTTGTAAATGAATCCCCCGTACGGTGTAAGAACAGGCGTCGTTGCTTTTTTCAAAGGGCCGCTGATAATTTCCGCAAATGATACTCCGGCAATGAGCTTTTGTTCTTCCCAAACTCCGAATATTACAGGATTGCCGCCCTGAGCCGAAGCCCCCTCTTTGATCCATTGAGAAGTTGAAAATACAGTCCCATGAATGGATTTATAAACGAATTCATCCCAGACTGAAACATCCTCAATCCTTTTTACTTTGATCTTTTTTTCCAAGGAGATTACCCTCCAGTAAATCCTTCATATTGAGAATTCTGAAAAATCCGGCCTTTAACCCTAAAAAAATATAAGCACCCGTAAAAATAGTCAAGGATATTAGTACGGCTTTGAAATCATTTATATAAGCCCTTGACAGTATAAATGCTATTGCAACCGACAAAACACTCGTTAATCCTATATCAAAAAGCGTTCTGAACGGTATCAGCTGATCAATCCGGATTCTCAGGTTTTTGAGTATAAACCATAATAATACTATGACCTGAAGGTATGTGGACACTACAGTCGCAATAGCCGGACCAAGAAACCCAATAGTGAGTATGAATAGAATATTAAGGATACAATTTATAATTAAAGAGCCCAGAGCAGCCCATAAAACGATACGCGGTTTTCCGAGAGCAATAATGATGACACCGAAAAGAAAAATCCGTATCGGCATGAGAGCTAAATAAATCCTGAAAGGCTCAACCGCACCTTCATAGTTACCGGTAAATACCAGCGGTATCAAATGATCTGCAAAAACAAAAAGATAAATGCACAAAGGCCAGATAAATTTTGCGGTAAATTTGAGTGTCTGCGTGACAAGTTTTACAAATCCCGTGAAATTTCCCTCGTGGTGATACGAATTGAGCACCGGGGATATCACACTATAGACTGTCGCAACGAATACGCTTACAAACGGTATTTCGATGGCTCCGACATAAAAAATACCGAGAGGCTCTGTCCCGAGAAAAATTGATATAACAAACTTGTCCAGCCAGCGCGAAATCAAGTCGATTGAGGTTGATAAAGCAATGGGTAGCGCGAAACTCAACTGGAGTAAAACAGTATGCTTACCGCCGAAGAAACGGATTGTGCCGGTTTCCGGTCTGATTTTATAGAGAAACAGTAACGCCAGAATACATTTAAAAAAAACCAAAAATACACATCGCCGTAAAAAGCATCGAAATGGTACTTTTCATTATGTACTGCCACAAGGTCATTGCGATAAAGAAAAGACCATGAAGCGCACTCAGGATAAAGAGGTATTTGATACGCTTAAAATATATAAACACGGGGTCGGCAAAAGATGAAGCAATAATAAAAGCCCCGTAGATGCCAAAAAGCTTTACCTTTTGTTCAATGGAAGGATTATTCTGGATTCTGGCAATGGGTGATGCCCCGAACCAGAGAAGCAGGGCGACAAATAGTCCGGAAAATGCGAGAATTATAAGTGTCTGGCCGATAAATGAGGACCTCTCATTTTCAGAGAGCCGCGGAAGAAAAAAATACATTGTTTCCGGGATACCAAGACAAAAAATTATAAAAAGAATGTTGAATAAAAAAATTTGCTGGAATGAACCGAACCCAACAGGTCCTAAAGACCGTGCTAATCCGATATTGAGGATAAATAAACTTGCGACATACAGACCTCTGCCGCTTCCGATGACACCGACTTTCCCGCCGAACCCTTTCTGATCTATCACAACATTCTTTCCTTACAGTATGGTTTTGGGTTTACGATGCACACTGAGCGAAAAAAACGGTTCATGCTGGTATCCTGTCACATGGTAAGAACTATTTCCGGATAGATGTGTTTCTCTGTAGCCATGTTTTATGTGTAAATCGTCAACCGGATTTCGTGCTTTTCCTTGCTCTCATAACAATGAAGGATTGTTTGCTGAAAGACCCGCAGAAAACTGCATCGATAAATCGCCACACGCCGTACGGCGCAAAAAAGGTAAATCCGGGAAAGCCAAAATATTCCAGATACTTGCTGGCATATTTTTTCATCGTTTCAACGGAAAATCCTGCCTGGTTCAGCATGGTTTCCAGAATTTTTTCATCAAATGAATGAAGATGCGCATTGATAGGTGTTTTTTTATTGCAGTGTATGCAGAGCGTAAACCGGAGACTCTCACGGTAAGGTGTGGATACAATGATGTGCCCCCCGGGACGTATTATACGGGCTGCTTCACGAAGAGCATCCTGCGGACTTTCAAGATGTTCCAGAATCTCGCTGATAACAACAGCATCGAAACTACCATCCTTATACGGCAGTCTGTACACATCGCCCTGCACAAAAGGGAAATTGATGTTTTCCTTGCCGAACTTTGTATGTGCACGGTGAATGCTTTCGAAGCCGAGATCTAGCCCAATGACATTAAATCCGCGGTTAACCAGATTCCCGGATAATTCGCCGGTGCCGCATCCCGCATCTAACAGCCGCGATACCGCGGATGCCGGCACCATTCTCGATATGAACTGCATGCGTCTTCTTTCGCTATATCGGAGGAAGTGCCCCATTTCCCCGGTTGTGAGCAAATCCATGGAATCCAGAGAGTAATGCGAGATATAATCGGAATACTTGATCGGTATACTCCTGACTGAGTGTTTATAAGTTACTGCCTACCCCGGAGTATCATTGGAATTACAGGGTTTTTACGAATTCAGTAAAGCGGTGAAAAAGTCATTTTCGTACCCAAAGGTTCGTGAACGATGCAGCTTCGATCCGGTGAAAGTTTTTCACAAATCCTTGAGAAAATAAAAATGAAAATTCAGATGTAAGAATCATGTTCGCTTCGTAATCAGCTCCCGGAGTATCATGCTCTATATGCCCCGAAAAGAGCTATGAGTAAAGCGATTATACTACCGATGATAAAAAGTGCTTTGTTCATCCAGTTCATTCGTATCATTTCAAAGTTGGTTTACAGTAGTCAGCAATCGGTTTATGTATTCATCAAAAGCTGTCAGCAAAGAGAAAAACTTCTGCCTTCTCACTTTACGCTTCTGCAACTATTCATCCGTTAAAGAGTTCGTCAAGCGAAGGACTCCAGAAGGAGTGGAAACCGTCATGTTCATGCATTTTGACACGGTCAGGATTGTTACATACCGTGTAAACATTTTGTATCTTTTCATACGCTCTTCGGGCGCTTTCTATAGGAAAAATCCCGTCTTTCCTGCCGGACTGGACAATCAGATGACGTGGTGCAATCAAACCGGCGATATCCGGGAAATCCGCCCAATTATTTAAATCCGGCACATAATTGCAGCTGCAATGCCGTATTCCGAGAATCGAGTCCTTAGCTTCGGTAATATAACCCGAAATCAGCGCCCTGTTGATTCTTTCGTCGAGAGCCGAAACATACATGGTCATCATACCGCCGCCGGAAAGACCGATACAGGCAAGATCCGACATATCGAAATAATCCTTGAGTGACATCCAGTCGATCAATGTACAGATATCCTTTGCCCGTATACCGATAAGCGTTTTCCCCAACTGTACGGCATTCAGAAACGGTTTCTCACATCCGCCGTCAAATCCGGGACGTGCATCCTCAACAACATCAACACGTTCTCCGAATGCAAAAAGCTCAGGGGCTACTACGCACCATCCTCTTTTCACACACTGTTCCGCGTAATCGGTATTCAGAACCCGTATGAGTTCCCGGTCCTCATCATGAACCGGCATGTTGATAATATCCCGTGCCCCGTTGCCATGACCATGCAGGCAGAGAACGGTTTTGGATACTTCCGGCCTTGATTCGGGCATGAGAATATAAAATGGCATTTTCCTCCCCGGAATGACATCGAGTTCTCGTTTCTCCCTGATATATCCATTAACCTCTTTTGTTTCCAGGAGCGTGCATGAGGGTTTGATACTACCGGGCAGGTGAGTTTCGCCGAGAAGTTCCCAGAGTTTGGTTCGCAGTTCTTTCTGCCATTTTACCGCATCGTTCTGTGTGGCGGCTTTGAATGCCAGCGCCGGAACCATATCATCATGAACCTTTTCAAGATATGTCAGCGGCGAGTAACCGGGAGGCATCTTTTTAATAATCTTCTTAGGGGGGAACGGATCCTTTTCGACAGCTCCGCCGGAGGTATTTCCACTCATCATTCCGAAAGACATAACAGCGCTTCCTTTTAAGAGATCGCGACGTTTCATGGAAGGAATCTCCTTGCTACAGTTTGTGGCTCAAAAAGGAATTGATAAAGTCTATTATACCATTACATGAAAATTTAATCAAATATTTATTTATTGAAACCTCATATACCCTTAATTATGTGTTCCGCAAATAGTTTTATTCCTATTAAAATCAGTATGATTCCTCCGATAATTTCTATCTTATGGCTCAGCACTATTCCAATTCTGCCTCCGAGTTTCATGCCCGTAACCGTAAAAAAGCCGGCGACAAGACCGATTATAATACTCGTATACCATATTTCAGAATTCAGCACACCGAGACTGATACCGACAGCAAAAGCATCGATGCTTGTCGCTATTGATAACATCAAAACATTTATTCCTTTTGTCGGATCGTATTTCAATTCAGGGGATGTATTCCGCACCGAATCAACTATCATTTTCCCACCGACAAAACCCAGAAGAACTATTGCTACCCAATGATCATATGTTTTGATTGTCTTTTCAACAGAAGATCCCAGATACCAGCCGAAAACAGTCATGAGAAACTGAAAAAAACCGAAATTGAACGAAAGCCTGAATATATGGTGTGGTGTTAACTCACAGCCAAGCTTTATTCCCGCTGCAACCGACACCGCGAAAGCATCCATTGCAAGACCGACCGCTATTGCAAAAATTGATAGTATTTCCATGAACCGGGTCCGATGTAATTGTTTGTTTTGTTTCAAACAGGATGTGAAAGAACCAAACTGTTTCGGCAGGAAAGTTTATGCCTCCTTCCGGCCGACAGCAATAATCGAGAGGCCGAAAGGAACCGGTAGAAGACGCTCTATTGCGATAAAAACCGGAGTAAGCCTGTTAAAAAGAGCCAGTGATCCTTCCGGTAGAATTTTCTTTTTCAGAACACGTGAACAGAAAAACCAGCCGAATGTGCCGAACATATTGAAACGTCGAAACTTTTCTGACACCAATCCTGCAGTTTCAAATTTATCCTTTATGTCCCCGATGGTGTAGCGCCTGAAATGTTTCAGATTGTGATCGAGAGAACCGTAGAGTACCTTGTGGGCAGGAAGCTGGAGTATCAGCCGTCCCCCAGGAACAAGTATGGATGCCATTTCCTTGAGGGCATGTTCGTCATGTTCGATATGTTCAAGAACATTGAGCGCGATGATAGTGTCTATTTCTCTATTTTTCAGGGTTTCTCCGGATTCCTCAAGGTTATAATATTCACAGGAAACATTCGGGTACTTCTTGAAATTGCTTTTGAGGGTGTCTATGGAGTTTTGCTGAACATCCGTGAGAATCAACTGTTTACGGTCGAGAAAGAAAGGTGAAAAATTCCCGATTCCAGCACCCACTTCCAGTACAATATCACCGATCCATGGCCGTATCTCTTGTACAATCCAGCGGTTGTAAGCATCAAGGGCGTTCATGCGCCGTAATGTTTCCAAACCTATATCAAAATATTCACGAGTCATATTAATCGATAAATCTAAATTTTATGATGTAGTAGAAAGCGACGAGAGCATCTTTCCAGCCAATTTTCTTTCCTTCGTTGTATTTGCGGCCGCTGTACGAAATCGGAATTTCATATATTCTGGCATTCATGCGGGCAATTTTTGCGGTTATTTCCGGCTCCACCCCGAATCTGTTCGATTTTATGGAAATCGTATCAAGAATTTCCCTCCGAAAAACCTTGTAACAGGTCTCCATGTCTGTCAGGTTCAGGTTGGTCATCATATTTGAAAACAACGTGAGCATTTTGTTGGCAACAGAATGCCAAAAATATAAAACCCTTCGCGGCGCACCCAGAAATCTCGAACCATAAACAACATCTGCCTTGCCTTCGAGTATCGGCTGTACAAGCGCTTCATATTCAGAGGGATCATATTCAAGATCGGCATCCTGTATAATGACAATATCGCCTGTTACATGCCTGAAGCCGGTTCTCAACGATGCGCCTTTCCCCATATTATACTCATGGTAAAAAACGCTGAGGTCGGAATCATGTTCCATATCCTGCAACAGTTCACGGGAACCATCGGTGGAAAAATCGTCAACGATTACAATTTCTTTATCAAACGGTGTGGCACGAACCCGATTGATTACATCTTTAATCGTGGCTTTCTCGTTGTATACCGGTATGACTATGCTGAGTTTCACCTGTGCCCCGTTTCTCAAATTCATGGTTCTTAAACGTATAAAATATAAGATTCAAATTAAAATAACAAAGTCTTTTCATAAAAAAGAGTGCCGGAACAATTTCATTGAAACAGGTGCTTTACCATGCAAAATGACAATGCTCCGGAGTGGTTAGGAATAAATGCGACAAAAATCGCATTTATTCCTTGACAAAAGAAATAGTATGTAGTATACTGTTGGTGCGAGCAAAATCGCACATATTTCTGACAGGAGAAATTCATGAAAACAGGGAATACTGTGAAACATGAAAAGAAGGGAGTGTGATTCAAATGCCAGACCAACTATCGGAGAGATTCAGAGGCGTATCGGATTCCATCGATATGGGAAAGCTTGAGAAAGAAACCCAGAAGCTGTTGTTCCTTGGGCTCTTAGTGGCAGTTGCTTTTCATGCGGCAATCGGTTCGTATTTCATGTTTAAGAGGACTGAAGTAAATGTGGTAAAACCGCCCACAATGGAGCTTGTCATACGCCGTCCCAGAATGACCAAACCGTTTGATTTTAGAAAGGAAAAGATCAAACAGAGAGAATACATAAAACATGATTTCGATGAAAGAAGACCTACCGCGGAAATAAAGACTAAATCAATACATACGGATATTGGTACTGTAGCTACATACGAATTTGGAGATACACAATTCAAAATTGACACCGATAATGATTTTTTCGTTCCGGAGTCCATAGAAATCAATCTGAACTCGACAAGGGAACCTGAGAAACAGATATCCATGAAAGAAGAAATGATATCTCTCGATGATCTCGATACCGGCCAGTACAAGGCGATGATCATTCAGGATCCCACCGACAAACAGAATGTAAAGGGCTTCATTTATATTTCCACATTGTGGGGAGCCCAGCTCGAGCCTGCATATAAACGAGCAATTATACATCTTTCCGATGCGGTAAACCGCTACACAAATATAAGGTCTAAAGTCGATAAACACCTGTTCGTTGATTCACGAAGACTGTTCGACACCCCGTTCGTATTTCTCTGTGTTGATAAGGCTTTTGAATTAACGGAGATTGAGGCCAAAAATTTCGGCGATTATCTCAGGAAGGGCGGGTTTGCAGTTTTGGATAACGGCAGGCCGACAGAAGAGTACGGTGCGGCAGAAGCATCATTAAAGCAAATGTTAAAAGATGCTCTCGGTAATGATGTACAGTTCCTGCCTATCCCCAATTCACATGCTCTCTATCACAGCTTTGAGGATTTCGATGATGGGCCTCCGAATGGATCAGAGATCAATACATCACAGGTCACCACGATTGAACAGCTCGGCGAGACTTACAATCGGACAACCATGTCGAAACAGGTCTTCTGGCTGGAAGGGATTACTATTAACGACAGGCTTGTAGCGATTTATTCGGACAAGGGATATGCCAAAAAATGGGCTGATGATACGAACAACGAACCTCAGCTCAGGATGGGTGTAAACATGGTGTTATTCGCTTTAATGCAGGAAGGCAGTATTGCACAGCAGAAAATGGATTTATTCTCTGCTGTCCAGTAAGCCCGTTTTTTAAAAATATCAATTCTTACTTCAAAAATAACAGGAGGAACGTAGCATGAAAAATGACTGTCCAAAACCGGAAGAAGAGAAAAATGGTATGAACGACAGATTGATCGGATGGCTTTTTTTACCGGGGCTTCTTGTCTACATATTACTCTGCGGATATGTTTTAGTTTTTGCAGGTTCCCTGTTTTTCGAAGCCGTTTTTAAGGGCTGGTTCCACCAGTCGGCAAGTGATTTCGACAATTATTCTTTATGGCTGGGATATCTCTACGGATTTCCGTGCCTGCTGGGTGTCCTGGGCGGAGTTACTGTTTTATCCACGGGCTGGGAAAGGTTTTACAAATACAAGGTGCTTTTCTTTATTCCTTCTGCCGTATGGTCGGCAGAGCTTGTTCTCGGTAATTTTCGCTGGGGATTTACCTATTGGACTGAATGGCTCTATCTCGTACCGGTAATGAGTCTCTGTATGTTTATCCTGTACTGTGCGGCGAATAAAATAAACATTCCGATTCTTGCAGTTGGAGTGCAACGGAATGTATCGGTTGAAAAGTAGCTGTTCGGGAGAAATTATAACACAAGAGGGCGATGAAACTGTCATGTACCATGCAAACATGTGTAATACAGTTCCGGAGATGTCATACTCACACAGGTCGCATACATTGAATTCGCACTAGTAAATTTTGTATATCAGTATTCAATTTTTTTGAAAGTAAAATATTAGAGGTTGAAATGCAGAAAAATTCAGAACATGTTACACATAACTATGTCACTGATAAAATTGACATAAGAAAACTTGAAAAAGAAACATATAATCTTTTTTTTCTCGGATTATTGTTGTCAATCTGCTTTCATGCATCACTTTTCGTATACTTTCCTCATAGAAAAACTCTGCAAACGGAGTTTACATCTATTCCTTTCGAGTTGATTGTCCGTCGCCCAAGATTTACAAAACCTTACCTCATAACAAAAAAGACCTCTCCCGGAACATTCCGCTTCAGAAAAAAAACAACATCAGGCAAACCATCAAAAAGTATTCGTACAAAATCGCCATCACTTGATGAATCTCCCGGAGAACTATTCTCGAAACCGGCTAATCCTGCCAGAATCATTCTGGATATTCTGCCTTTTTCGCTTCTTTTCCAGGAAATAGACATTCGCATGCCAAAAGATGTTATTCCTTTAAAATTCGATGGTATTGTTGATACGGGAACGTATACATCAATGGTTATAATACCCTCTGACAATAAAATGGCTATCCAGGGATACACACATATTGGAATAGGATGCGGGACAAATCTTTCACCGCCGGAAACTTTGGTTTATGCAGTTAAAAACCTTACCGATGCACTCAATTTTTATACGAATATACATGCTGTCTGTGACTGGCGTATCTACTTACACAAACCTCCCGGAGATGAAGGTATTCAATCATCTTCGAAACTCATGAAGTACCCGTTAATCTACATCAGTTACGATAAATCTTTCAGCTTAACGCAAGAAGAAATAAAAAATCTCGCGGAATATATCAGATCCGGAGGATTTGTCATAATCGATAATCCCTTACCTGAACAGGGAAACGGAGGTGTCGGCAGCTCTTTAAAAGATATGGTAATCGGTGCCTTAGGATTGTTTAGCATGACCGCTTATAGTGATTTTACTCCCTTGGGTGCGGTGACGAAGTATAAAGTGGCAGATTATATTCCTGTGAAGAATTTCAAACCTATACCCGACAATCACGAAATTTTTCACTGTTTTTTTGATTTTGACGATGGTCCGCCGGAAGGATACCGGTCAAATGCAAACTCACAAAATTACATAGAGGGCATTTATCTGGGTGACCAGCTCGTTGGGCTTTATGTTTCCGGCTATGGTCTTTCATGGAATGATAAACGGAATGAAGAACATCTGAAAATGGGTGTAAATATGGTTGTTTACGCTCTCAGGCAAGGAAAAGGACATTATGATGACAAAATCGGACAAATGATTCGTTTGGATAATGGTACTATAAAAACATGGTAAAATCCCTTGAAGTTGAGGGGTTATGAAACACTTAAAAGTAAAATTGATACAATGAATGAGGAGTATTACAATGTTACAAGAGAGAAAACACACATGTTATTCGTGGTATGTAGTTGCGCTCCTGGTAGTTGGTGTGTTATTCGATGGAACCGCAGAAGTTTGGGCACAATCTCAAGAGGCGGTTCAGGATAGTTCATTGGCTCAAAAACCTGATCCTGTTGGTTACTGGCAAAGTGTGGACTTTGTGAAAAATGTCGATGATTTCATACCCGGACAAAAAAAATGGGAAGGTGACTTATTCCGTAAAGATCTTAGTTGTTTCGAAAATGGTGAATCATCAATAGGCTGGACGTGGAAGAATGGGAGTTTCTTTGATACAAAAAATGGCAGTCCCGTAAGCGCTCAATACTATATCAAAGCAATGAATGATTCAACGTATCTTTTCTTTCCCTGGTTCCCGAGTTTAAGGCCTGAAGATAATACAATTTTTTATTATGTTCTGAAAAAAATATCCGATCAACCCCAAAATGTACAATCTATAAGAGAAGAAATAGAAATTACTTCTATAAGTTCGGTAAGAAGATTTGAAGATATACGTTGGAAAGACTTGAGTAACCTTGATTTGTCCGGAAGTCTTGGCTTAATTAAAACGCTTTGGTTCCATGAGAAGACAATTTGGCCGGATTCTTCTAAAATGCCTGGTGACAGCGATCCGGAAAAAATAATGATTGATGGAATGAACCCCGGACTCGGAATACATGACCTGCACAA
This sequence comes from Candidatus Latescibacter anaerobius SCGC AAA252-E07, assembly GCA_000403035.1. Lineage (GTDB taxonomy): Bacteria > Latescibacterota > Latescibacteria > Latescibacterales > Latescibacteraceae > Latescibacter > Latescibacter anaerobius. The sequence goes on from AQSL01000129.1 coordinate 25,763, forward strand.
TCAGGGAATTACAGGAAAAGGAGTAACTGTCGCAATAATTGATCAACCACTTTACCTTGATCATCCTGAGTATGTCAATAAGATTGCAGCATATCACGATGTCGGTTGTGGAGGCTCTAGCAGCAGTATGCATGGACCGGCTGTAACAAGTTTATTAGTTGGCTCGAACTGTGGAACTGCTCCGGAAGCGAAAGTCTATTTTGTAGCAGCACCATCCTGGACAAAGGACGCAGAATATTATGCAAAGGCTCTTGATTGGATAGTCGAGCAAAATGAGAAGCTTCCATTGTCTGAAAAAATTCGGGTTGTTTCAGTTTCTGCTGTGCCATCCGGTCCGAACTCACCCTTTGTTAAAAACTGTAAAATGTGGGATGAATCTTGCGCACGTTCTGAAGCCAAAGGTATTATGGTATTGGATGGCAATTTGTATCGTGGATTCATTGGTCCATGCTACTATGACATAAGCGATCCTGAAAATTTATCAAGATGCAAACCTGGTTATCAGCAGGGTGGAGGTTTTGAAAGGACTTCCTCTGAATTTTTATTAGCTCCATCCTCACCACGAACAACTGCTGAAGAGTATAACAAGGGTGAATGTTTATATCAATACTGTGGAACGGGTGGCCTTAGTTGGTCTATCCCTTATTGTGCGGGGGTTCTTGCTCTTGGTTGGCAGTTACGGCCCGATCTCACACCCCAACAGATGAAAGATATTCTTTTTCAGACTGCCTATGTTATTAATAGCGGGAAAAAAATCATAAATCCTCAGGAATTTATTAATGTGGTAAAAAATATTAGTACCACTGTAAAAAATGAAAATAAAAATCCCGGACAATTCATGCTGCACAATCCCTATCCCAATCCTTTCAATCCCTCTACAACTATTTCGTATCAGATTCCGGAAAAGACAAGAGTAACCCTGAGAGTTTTCAATATAAACGGACAGGAAGTAAACACTTTGGTTAATAATGTTCAAGAGAAAGGGTTGCACAGTATTATATGGGACGGGACAGATAGTTCCGGGAAAAAGGTCGCAAGCGGGATGTATCTTTACAGGCTCAATGCAGGAGATTTCTCAAAAACACAAAAAATGACTTTTATAAGATGAAAAGAATTGTAACAATCAAGATTTCACAATGAAATAATGACAATGATAAAACCGGAAAAGAGGGATACCACAATGTTACAAGAAAGAAAACACACATTTTATTCGTGGTATGTAGTCGCACTCCTGGTAGTTGGTGTATTATTCGATGGAACCCCGGAAGTATTGGCACAAACTCAAAATGCCCATAAGGAAAGTATGCCGACCACTGAGTCCGGCCCTGTTGGTTACTGGCAAAGTGTGG
>AQSL01000130.1 GCA_000403035.1 Candidatus Latescibacter anaerobius SCGC AAA252-E07
TTGTTTCAAAGTCCCACATTGTCTTGCGTTTGAGATCACCTACCGCCAGCTGGTAAGAGATATAAGACCCCAGAAATGCCAATTTTGCATCGGAGAGACTCTCGTTGTCAAGTGCCAGATCCTGGCTGGTAATTTCGCCGTTGTTGAATCGTTCCAGAGAAATATTGTACGTTCTCTGTGCCACTTCCTGGCTCTTTTGGAGGACATTGAGACGGCTCTCAGCTGTTCTGACCCTCCGGACCGCATCGGTGATGCTGTTGATAATGGTTTTCTTTTCCTCATCAAGGCGCAGTTCGGATCTGCGTAGATCGGCCCTGGAACTGGCAACCTGTGCTTTATTCACTCCCCAGTCCCAGATTGGTAAAGAAAATGTCAGGGTGACACCACGGTTTCCGGGTCTTCGATTGAGATCATCCCAGCTTGAATCAAACAGATCATGCGTTCCGGTATCGAGCGGCAGTTTCGGATCGCTGAACCCGGTAAGATCATAAAATGCGGTCAGGTCGGCGCGGATTTCATTCAGAGCATTGATTTCCTTCACATTGATACGGTTGAGTTCGATTGATATTTCATGTTCACGTAGTTCTGTGCGGTGCGCAAGACCTTCAGTGATGGCTTTATCCGTTTCGATGTCAAAATGCGTATACGTTATGTCGGTTTTGACGCCAATATCATCAGTTAGTTCAAGACCTATCTGCTGCTTGAATAATTCCTTCTGAAATTGCATTCTCGCCTCGGCATCGAGGAGATTGGACCGTGCCGTTGCCAGATTGACCTCAGTACGAAGTGCGTCTACCTCCGGTATCAATCCCGCTTCGAATTTTAACCGGGCAAGTTCGTAAGCATTTTCCTGCTGCTCGAGCGTTTCACGGGCAATTTCGCAGATTCGGGTCTGCTGGTAAAGCGAGAAGAAAGAATTTGTAACCTCGTAAATAACATTAAGCCTCGTTCGTTTTGTAGCAAGAGAGGTATTTTCGTAATTCAGTTCCGCTCTTTTCAGGCCCGTTTTGAGCCTGTTGTAAGTAAACAGCGGCTGTGTCATGTAAATACTCAAAGAAGACAGGAAATCCTTACGTTTGAGTGTTTCATCCCTGTCTGCAATATAGTTGGATTCTTTCGATTGATAAAGCTCGGAACGCAGCGATAATCTACCGTCCGTGGGAAGAGGCTGGATTATGTTCAATTGTCCCCGATACCGCATTGTCCCGAGACTGTTATAAACAGGCAAACCATCCGGCACCTGAACACTCGAGACTCGTTCGGACCAGCTCGGAGTGTTTAACGTCATGTCCGCATTCGTACGGAAACGGTATTTCGCAGCAAGACGGTTTTGCTCGGCCTGCATGAGCTGGAGGCGAAGGGACTTCATTTCGTAGCCCTCCTCAAGCGCAATTTCAATTGCCTGATCGAGTGAAAGCAGCTGTTCTGCACTGCCCCGGACTGCGTTCATACAACACAGAAAAAAAATGACCATACAGGTCAATACGTTCAAACGAACCGATGGTGAAACCGACATACGATAATCCTCCTCTATTTACCCTGATTATTCATACCTTAATGCCTCGATGGGATCCATTGATGCAGCCCTGCGAGCGGGAAAAACTCCGAAAATAATACCGACACCGACAGAAACACAGAACGCAAGGATTATGGACTCCCATGAAACGATGGTACGCCAGTCCGCATACATGGCAATGATCCTGGTCAACACAAATCCGAGTAAGATACCAAGCATACCCCCTGCGAAACTTAACATTACGGCTTCCAGCAGAAATTGTCCCAGTATGTCTTTTTGGGTTGCTCCTGCAGCACGACGAATTCCGATTTCACGTGTGCGTTCAAGTATCGATGCCAGCATGATATTCATGATGCCGATACCGCCCACAAGAAGCGAAATACCTGCAATCGCTCCCATGACAATATTAAAAATTCGCTGGGTTTGCTGGCTCTGACGTAAAAGAGCTTCGGGCACCGTTATGGTGAAATCATCCACACGGTTATGGCGACGATACATGGTTGATTTGGTAATGTTTGCTGCTTCCTGTATCCGGCTTACATTATGTACCCGTGCGATAAAACGGTTTATTTCGCTTTCGGTAGTAACTTTTCTCCCGGTAGGAGTGTAAATGATTTTGGTGCCGACATTCGTAAACCGCTTGAGTGATGTTGAAATCGGAATGTAGATGTTTTGATTCATATCCTGTACAGGAAGACCTTTCTCACGGCTGCTCGATACCGATTTCTCTTCCATCACACCGATGACTGTGAACCACTGGTCGCCGAGTTTTACCTTTTCTCCGAGGGGATCTTTGAAATAAAACAGCTTGCGTTTGATACCGTTTCCAAGAGCACACACACGCCGTGTCTCTTCGACATCCTGATAATTAAAAAATGTTCCTTCACGGGTAACATAGTTCATTACTCTGGCATATTCTGGAGTTGTTCCCAGAACGGTTGCTTTGGTACGTTCTTTTTTATATCGAATGTCAAGCTGCATTTCACGGATCGGGACGGTTGTTTCCACATGCGGATTCAGTTCCTGCACTGCGAGGGCATCAACCATAAGAAGCCCTTTTGATAAATTATTTTGTTTTTCATCAATCGTTTCATTCTCGTCCTTTTGCACTTCCCGTACAATGATATTATTCATGCCCATCATTTCGATTTGTTCAAGCGCTTCCTGCTTTGCGCCCTCTCCAATGGAAAGCATTGCTATCACTGCACCGACACCGAAAATAATTCCAAGCATCGATAGGAAAGATCGAAGCAAATGGCTTCGTAATCCTTCAATCCCGATCAGTGTATTTTCCCTGTAATTCATGTCTTTACTATCCAGGTTATGTCCGAGTTATTGACAGAATCAATTATTTCTGTGATTTACTGCCGGAAGATTTCTTTTCACCTTTCTCGGAACCCTCTATTCCAAGGTCTTCGAGCGGCAGCGTGGGATCGCGCAGGGCAACTTCCTCGCCTTCGGAAAGCCCTTCTTCTATGATAACATAGTCACTGTTTTTGGAACCTATTTTGACAATTTGATTATTAAATTTACGTTTCTTGACATAGACAATGGTGGTATCTTCCTTATCAAAAACAGCTTCGATCGGAACATAGAGAACATCGTCGATTTTATCGGTAACTATTTTATTTTGCGCTGTCATCCCCGGCTTCAAGCGCTTGTCCTGACCATCGATGGTAACTTCGATATCAAATATTTTCTCGGTCGATCCATACTCGGTTCGGGCAAGGGTTGCCACATTGGTTACCTTACCGTAAAAAGTCGGCCCCTCCAGAGCATCCAGGGTTATTATGACCTGTTGTCCGACAGCGACACGGCTGATATCAATCTCGTTTACTTTAACCATGACGAGCATAACAGAAAGATCAGGAATATTTATAAGCTGGTAGCCACGGTACGGACTGTCACCTACCTTCACTTTTTCTCGTCCGTTCGGGGTATATATTTTCTGGAGAACAGCCATACCGCTTTTCGGAGCGGTAAGTGTCAGGGCATCGAGTTGTTCCTTTGCCTGCTGTAAATTCATCTCTGCCTGTTTCACCTTCAATTCGGACTTGGTGATATTTGCTTCGTCAATGATTTTTTGTGATTCAAGTTTTTCTTCCGCCTGCTTGAGAGACAGTTCGGCCTTTTTGAACTCAAGTTCCATTTCACGCTGGCGGGCTAAAGATTCGTATTTCATCTGCTGATATTTGAGTTTGGACTGTTCGTATGAGAATTGCTGGATGTGAAGATTATTTTCCTGTTGTTTCCTATCAGAGTCAATATTCGCGTTCAGACTGGTAAGTTCTGCTTTTGCATTGTCAAGCTCGTTTTGTTGCGTTTTCAGTCGATTCTCAAATTCGCTCGTGTCGAATTGAACAAGTACATCATCCTTATTGACAGTTGTGCCGTCTTCAACGAGCTTTGTTATACGGGTTTGCCCCCATACATTGTGGGGTACGCTCACTGATGTTGACTTTGCGGCTTTGAGTTCTCCGCTTTCACGGATATCGATGATAAATTCACCTTTTTCCGCAGTATATGTGGCAATATTGGGTGCACCGGTACTTGTTCTGACAATCAGTGCGATGACCAAAAGAACAACCGCTATGATCGATCCCATGAGAACTTTTTTATTCTTCAGTTTTTTCATATCCGGGATAGTAAGATTCATTTACGAACCTCCAGTAATTCAATTATTTACAAGTATATATGATTATGAACCTCGATTGTAATGAATGAGACATTTTACTGAATTAATAACCTTTTACTATTAGAAGCGCTTCATCACCTGAAATGTTCCATAGTGCATTAAAGTTTATTCTGCATGATTCCTTCATTACCGGTATCCTTGGGCTGCTGTGTTTTTTGCCGGGCCGACTGTTTTTGTTGTGTGGTGTCTTTTTCAGCGGGTTCGTACGTAAGCCCGAGTTCGTTCATAATATCGATATGCTTGAGAAATTCCCGGAATTCGGTTTTACGCCGTTCCATCTCGACAAACCATCCAAGAGGTTGGGATTCATCCAAGGGTGGGGAAGAAGCAACCACATTTTTATCACTGAGTCCTTCGTGTATTATAATAAACCGGTCGTTACGTTTTCCCGGCTTGACCGGTACCGGATCGGGATACCTGCGTTTTGTATACACCACAGGGGTGCCATCATCGAGTTCGAATACAGAACCGATTGGCACGTACGTAACATCGGGAATTTCTTCAAGAATTATCTTTGCCTGGGAAGTCATGCCCGGTTTGAGCATTTCGCTCGTTTCTTCTATGAGGATGTTGGCCTCGAATGAGGGTGGTTTGGAAAAAGGATTCCAATAATCATTACTTCTCTCAATGAGTGATGCCACATTCATGATAGAACCGTGGTACACAATTTCGTCCTCATAAGCATCAAGCCGTATAATTGCCTTCTGACCGATTTTCAGGCTGCTTGCATCAATCTCGTTAATATTTATCACCGTTTTCATTCTGGACAGGTCGGGAATACTAATTATTGCCTGCCCGGGACGTACATTATCACCGATAGATGCCTTATAAAGAGGAGCATTGTATCCACCTATTTCCTGGTATACAACCATACCGGAAATCGGGGCGCGAAGTGTAAACTGATCTATCCTTTTCTTCATCAACTCTACGGTAGCTCCGGCCTGCTCAACTTTCAGTTGTGCTTTCTGCCTTTCTGCCGAATCAATTATCCGTTGAGTTTCTAACTTATTCTCAGCTTCATCGAAGCGGATTAACTCTTTCTCAAGGTCAAGACGTGCCTGCTCCTGAATTATTTTAGATTCATATTTTAACTGGTCGAGCTTAATAGTTGCGGCTTCTTTTGACAAGTTCGCAATCTGGATATTCGTTTCCAGTTCATTGATACGTGATGCCTGCCGGGTATCAATACTCTTCAATTCAGCTTCAACCTGTTTCAGGTTATCCATTTCCTTGTTTAATTCTTCCTCGAGAGTGCTTGTGTCTATCTGAATGAGGAAATCGCCCTCCTTCACTATGGAACCCTCGGGAGCCAGATCGATAATCTGGAGTTCCATTCGCCATTCACTAGGAGCTTTGACAAAAACAGAATTGACCGCACGAATTTCGCCGCTCTCAACAAGGTCGACAAAAAAATCTCCACGTTGAACCTGAGCCCATATTATATCCGATTTCGCAGAAACACGCATGACAATCGTAATGGTAGTAATCACTACCACTATTGCGCACGTTAGGAGAACCCATACCCGAGTATCACGGAAAGGGATTCTTATCCTGGGAAGTTCAACTATCACTTATTACCTCCGGTAATTCATTTTCAATTCTCTACATGTTTATACTTACTTATACTTTAAAAATAGATAGTGGTTACACGGTAAATGATGTATTCTAAGAGGGCGGTGAAAAAATTCTTTTTCACGCACCCTGTAATGAAATATATATCGTTTATTGCCGTCAAGGGCATGTAAATCAACGCTTAGCGTTGACCCTTGACAGCTTACATCCTAAACCATATCTTTTTTCACAACGCTTCTAAGATACGTATTATTTTTTAAAATAATGGAATATTAACACTCTGTCAAGTATAAAGCGAATTAATTCTCGATAAATTCAAAAAAAATTGCCCCCGTATAAATAAAGCTATGTATCCTGCATTTTTTCCAAACTAAAAAATATGGATATGATCGTTTTCCCTGACGTTTATTTCATCCGGTCACGTAAAAAAATGCCCGTATGCGGAAATGAGTCGAACAGTCACTCTATTCATCAATCTCTTTTTTTAGCTGCAGTCTATCACTTCCATGCCGAGGATACTTGCGAGTTTTTTAACATCCTCGACATAATCACCATATCCCATTGCGACATGAGTGCCGAAATCCTGCTGTTTGAACATAAAATCCCTGAAATCCCGGAGTTTCAGGTGTGCCTGGAGACTGCAGCCGATTAACGGACGATCGGTTGATTCATCGAATCCGACCGTTTTGGCTATTTCGCCTCTCGCTACCATTAATTTTTTCGCCAGGGGATCGGTATTGAGCAGAGTCACCGTTTTTTCATAATTATCAGAAAAGTTTATCATTACCTTCGTTCCCCAGCCCGATTCACAGAAATGTCTGAGCGTATAGGGAAGGTCGGGTTTGTCGTAGCCGTTCATTTTTATACCGGGAACGCTGTGTCCGATCTTGCAGAGTTCGGTATCCATGTCCATGAACTGGTTACCCATGAAAGTTGATTTGTTTGACAGGGTCTGGAGTATCCTCATTGCCAGCAATGCGCTGATATCTGCCTGGCACGCCGATGCAAATCCTTCGTCCTTTAATAGGGTGTGAACCAGGCAGGGTACGATTTTCCATTTCTGGGGCAACCTGGATGTGCAGAATTCCCAGCATTCTATGGAAAAAGCATTACAATTATGTTTATCCATTAAATTTTTGACCGTATAGTAGTACTGGGCGCTGTTGTAAACATACTTTTTATCCAGAAAACATCCCCGGGAATTTTTAATGACTTTATCTGCAAGGTCTTGCGCTTTTTGCTTATACTCACTGCTGTTAATCACAATTTCCATCTCATTTGCCATTGTATCGTAATTAATAATTTTGGTGCCGATACCAAATCTATTGGCGAGGTCATCGAAATCCCATACCGAACTTACTTCACTGTATGCAGGCATCGGCATATTTGTAACGAGCAGAATATTGGTCTGTTTGAAAACTTTACGGGTTTTCAGGTAGCGAATGAGTTTATTGAGTTCATAATAATCAAGGACGGCATATCCCTCGAATCCTCTTGCCCTGAGATGTGCGGAAGCATCGATCGACTGGAGACCGGACGACATCATTGCGACCGGTTTATTGAACCTTTTCCCGATAGTAACAGTCAGAGCCTGTCCTGCGGTATTTGTTGTCAGAAGATACAAATCAACATTGTCTTTATCAGTTTTTAATTTTGCAAATTCCTTTTCATTTGTCTTAAAATCCTTATGGGCAAATACATATTCCACCAATTCGGGTTTGAGCATGTTTGCATCCGGAGATACGTTCTTTTTTACAGCCTCAACCCAGGAATTGAATGACTTTCTCTGCGCCGCACGTTCATCATCACTGCTGATACCTGCGGAGGGTCGGCAGGGCCCTTCCCATCCTTCGGAGTGTATTAAGGAGGGGAAAACCAGTTTTACATTGAGTTTGACGTCATTTGGATTTTCAGTACATTCGTTTATCGCCCCGGAATAGGTGAGCGATTCTGCTTTTGCAGTGTTCGTTGAAAATAAATGTGTCAAGGGAAATACACTGGCGAGCCCTCCACTGATACCGCCTAAGAAACCACGTCTTTTAATGCTTTTCATATAATTCTCCGTTTATTCTATGAAAGAAACGAATATACTACCCATAAAATCACGGTAGATAGTGTTCTTTGTAGAAGCATGAAATGTATTGAAATGTACGGAAGTAGTTTCACCTTTTTTGTTGATCAAAGTCGCTTTTCCAGTTAAGCTGCCATTCGATCCTGTCATGCATGGTATATTTTTTTACATAGTCTGAGGGATTTTTACCGATAACCGTGATGTGCGAGCGTTCTATCTGACCCATGCCCGCATCCGCGCAGTAATTCAAATAGCCGATATCATGATAATCTATACCCATAAGTTCGGCGCCCATACGGTCTACTGCAAGAACATCGGTACCTGTGACAAAAGAAACGCTGCTTTTATCGGAAGATGCATGAGCAGCGTTACCTTTTTTCACTACTCCGACCGAATGAAGGGCTAAACCAGCAGTACCCAGTGAAATGCCCTTGATAAAACTGCGACGCCCCGGGTCAAAATACATGGATGTTTTCTCTTCCATGGCTACTTATCATCTTATAGCTTTGACGTATTGTTAACAATATGTTATGGTTTGAATACAGATATTTCTGTCCAATTTTTAACATGAGAGCCACCCTCAAGTTCGGTATCGTTAACATTAACACGTCTTACCATCATTACGGTTCCAGCCTCTGATTTGTAATCGTAACCTGATTGATGAATAACATAGTGAATACCATCGGTTTTACCAAGGTACATGATTATATGGCCGGAATCACCAACCAGTGTCAGAGCAGGTTCGCATGAATCGAGAATCTCATATTTTGTGTTTTTCGGAGTTTCTCGTGGGAAAACATACACGTGGTCGGTAGAATGCAGTTGATGTGTAGTCCAGCGCGGCAATAAAATGCCGAACGTTTTGTAAACTACCCGTATTGTACCACAGCAATCTCTTTCGTTGTTTGAATCAGCCCAGCCATAAGGGCGGTATAGTAGTGAAAATATTGTAGTTAAAATATTGCGCTGTGAAAATTTCTGGTACCCGACGCTTACACCGGAATCGGGTTTTACCCAACCGGTAACCGGTTTTAGTAAACCGTCCGCTCCACGGAACGGTACAATAACTTCATAACCGGAATCGCTTTTTGCATGGAGAGGAAGATGTGCTCCCATGTAAAAATCAGCAAGAAAAATGGTACATTCTTTATCGGCATACAGGGGTACTTTGTGACAGGTTACAACAATAAAGTTCTCAGCTTCTACAATCTTTTCAATCTGTTCAATTGTTCCTTCCGCAACATTCACCGACGGTATCCACCCGAAAGCAGTTTCGCTCCTTACATAATACCAGTCATTGTTTTTTGAGGTATGGAGAATCGCAACCGGAGTTCCAAAATCCAGAGAGGCGGATTGAAGATGATCAAGCCATCCGCCGGCACTGCTCGAAACGGGTAAGTTCGTCGGCATGATACGGTTGAGAGTATGTGCGGTAAGAATGCCGTGACGCGGAATCACGGTATCCGGTATTGAATCATAAGCGGTCATTTCATAGAGGTCATTTTTCATATCTTTGTCATATTCAATTTGACGTCTGTCGAAAAAGGTGCCATGCTCAAAATAGTCATGTTGACGTTTGAGTCGAGTCCGAAGACTGTCTGCGGGGAATGAGGTAATGGTGAGCGGATTCTCGAATTTGAACTGAATGCCGATGATATCCTTTCTGTCAACAATACTTTGAATAGAAGAGGGATTTCCGTTAATATCGGTTGACTCGAATGATCTTGTACGGTTTTTTCTGTTAAGACGGTGTATCTGCTCGGGTGTCAGAATAACTGTGTCGGGATTGCCTTTGATGCGGGATATCCAGAACTCGGGATGCTGCATTGCTTCTGTTGCCGGAGGGATTACCCTGGGTGCAGTGTCGGCATATATTATACTATAGAATAGTATAATATAGAGTATATGGCAGAATAGTATTTTGAACCATTTTGTAAGATTATAAATTGACATTATATCATCCTAATATGTTATAAATACTTGTATTATATAATATACTATTATACTTGTTTTACCGATAAAAATTATGAGTTTTGCTTTTCGTCTACTTTTTCTTTTATCCATGCCACAAAGCTTTCGGCATTATGCCCTGTTCGTGCCGATATCCTCATAACTTCTATACCGGGATTTGTTGCGCGAACATTAGCTTCAAGGAGATCCACATCCGCCTCAAGTGCATCGGCAACATCAACCTTGTTTATCAAAGCAAGACTTGCATTTTGGAAGAGCAGGGGATATTTAAGCGGTTTGTCCTCTCCCTCGGTAACGCTTACCATGGCAATCTTGTGATCCTCTCCAATGTCAACACCCGAGGGACAAACAAGGTTACCGACATTTTCGATAACAACAAGATCAAGGTTATCAAGATCAAGATTTTCGAATGACTTTTCAGCTGCTTTAGGAGATATGAAACAGCCGGTTATGGCATTGGCGATCATCTCAACGGTTAATCCGGCTGTTTCCAGACGGTCGGCATCGTTTCTTGTCGCACAGTCAGCTTCGATAACAGCCAGGCGTAATTCCTTCGAAAGTTCGGGCAATACAAGTTCAAGAAATGTCGTTTTTCCGCTGCCCGGGGAACTTATCAGGTTAATAGCCAGTATTCTCCGTGATTTGAGCTGCTCACGGATACCGGCAGCGATCAGTTTCTTCTCTTCGCGCGGATCCTTATTAACAATTATTTTACTCATACATCCACCTCGATTGAAGATATTATAATTTCATTACCTTTTACCAAATTCATCGGTTCACCGCAGTCGGGGCAGAACATCACAGGGATGTCAAGCTCATGTTCGGTATTACATTTCGGGCAGCCTGCGACTATTCCTTGCACGGTTATAATCAACTCGGCATGTTCAAGAGGTGTGTCCGGCTTTCCCATGTCGAAAAACATTTGCATAGATTCGGGAACCATTCCCTGGCAGACACCCACCGTGACATGAACGGATTTCACCTCTCCGGTTACGTTTTCATCGGTAATAGTGGTAAGAACCGTATCCATTATTGATTGTGTAATTGATCCCTCATGCATCAGCAGATCCTCGGTAATCCCTCTTCAAGCGGCATTTCAATAATACGACGGGTGCCTATAGAAGTTTCAAGAATAACCCGTCCGCGTTTGTTCGTTTTTTCAACATGCCCGATAACAACAGCATTTTTCCCATACGGATCATCCCGAAGGGCTTTCAGGACAGCATCAACTGCTTCCTGTGCGACGAAAAGCAGCGCCTTACCCTCATTTGCCAGTGTTAATGTGTCAAGACCCAGAATTTCAAGAAACATGCTTACTTCGTTTCTCACAGGCAGTTTGTCTTCCTCTATAACAATTTCAAAACCGGTATCGCCTGCAAATTCGTTGAGTGTCGCTGAAATGCCTCCGCGGGTTGGGTCACGCATGGCATGAAGGTTTTCTCCGGCAACAGATGCCGCTCTGGCAATCATTTCGTTGAGAGGCGCGCAGTCGCTGAGCAGGGTGCGGGAAAACCCGAGGTTTTCGCGGACATTTAATATTGCCGCGCCGTGATCGCCGATTGTACCGGAGATCAAAACTGCATCGCCTTCACAGATGTATTCGGGACCGACCGGACCGTAAATCTGGGTTCCGAATCCGGTCGTATTAATAAAGATTCCATCAATCACACCCTTCTCGACCACCTTTGTATCCCCGGTGATTACCTGTGTGCCTGTTATACGACAGGTAGTGCCGACTGATTCCAGGATAGTCCGCAGTTTTTCAATTTCGAATCCCTCTTCGATAATCAGGGCAAGCGAGATATACTTTGGCTGTGCTCCCATCATAACAATATCGTTTACGGTGCCGGCGACTGCAAGTTTGCCGATATCTCCGCCGGGAAAAAACAGAGGTGATACGGTAAAACTGTCGGTTGAGACAACGACAGGTTCCTTTAAATCATTTACCACTGCTGCATCGAGGGTTACCGGATGGTCATTATTCCCCGTAAGGGCAGGATGAATGATTTCATCGAGCAGATCCTGCATAAGCTTTCCGCCAAACCCGTGTGCCAGTCGAATGGTTTCAGGCATTGCATTCCTCCTCCGGATACAGGAAGTGTGCCCGGCAGGTACCTTCACTGCCTACCATGCAGGGGCCCTGAGGATTTTGCGGCATGCATTTTTTGCCAAAAAGACCGCAATCTTCCGGCTGACTTCTTCCGGTTAGCACCAGATGGCAGATGCATCCCTTCATTTTATCCTCGGCAGGTATTTCTTCCATATCATAATGTTCGAGAGCGTTGTGATGTTTGAACGCATCTTTTAATGCAAAGCCTGTTCCCGGCAGTATACCGATTCCACGCCATGCGGCATCTCGAAGTGTAAATACTTCGGAAAGCATTTCCTGTGCCTTACGATTCCCTGTATTTCTTACCGCACGTTTATAACAGTTTGCGACAGACGGGCGGCCCTCCTTGATCTGACGAATAATGGAAAGAAGAGCGGCAAGAATATCTATGGGTTCAAAACCTGCTATTGCAGCAGCCCTGTTATACCGTTCAGGCAGAAATGTATACGGTCCGGTTCCGGTAATTACCGATGCATGACCCGGCAGCAGGTAACCGGCAATCATACCCTCATCGGAAGCGGTCAGTACTTCGACCGCAGCCGGTACATATCTGTGGCAGCAGTATATCAGGAAATTATCCGGCAATCCGGCTTTTACTACTGCCGCAACCGGCGCAGCAGTCGTTTCGAATCCGACACTGAAGAAGATAACGGTGCGGTCCGGATTATCCAGAGCAAGTTTCTGTGCATCATGAACGCTGTAAATAACCCGGATATCAGCGCCCCTGCCGCGGCTGTCCAGAATGGAACCAGTGGAAGTCGGTACACGCACCATATCGCCATACGTGCAGAGAATTGGATTATCGGTATGAAGCGCTAATTCTATTGCGGTTGCTATGACCGATGCAGGAGTTATACATACGGGACATCCGGGACCAGCAATGAGTGAAACGTTATCCGGCAGAAGCTGGCGGAGACCATAACGACCGAGTTCATGTTCGTGAGTGCCACATACGTGCATGATTTTCTGTAGTCCAAGGCCTTTTGAAGCTTCATGGAGGGCTGATGTGAGTTCCCCGACGATTTTCCTGTCGTGAAAAACAGAAGCTTTCATGAAAGATTTATCTCCTCGGGAGCAAATTGATCTTCATTGAAAACGTAGTTTTCGTAAGACTCTAAAATTGCCTGCGCATCTTCATCTTCCAGTAATTCAATGGCCATACCGGCATGAACGAGCACATAATCGCCTGTCCGGGCTTCCGGAACGAGGTCTAATCTGACCTCCAGTGTTCCGCCGCCTGTATCAACCAGCCCGTTTGAATACCCGGAATCTATTTCAATCAGTTTGAGAGGTTTTGCAAGACACATGCTATATTCCTTAATAGTAAGCAATGATAATTCAGCTTTCCTTTCCGGATGATGCCATCACTACAAAAATAAATCACCGTATGCTCTTTCGATTTGTTCAGTAAAGGTTCAAACATGGTAATGGCATTATAAAGGAAAGAAGGAAATAAAAAATGAAACACGCTGCTGAAGAAGTTATTGGGTAGTTCAAAGATTATACCGTTAAAAGAAAAGGTTAACCTCATTGAAAGTAAAACACGGTTAACCACTATTCCTCTTTTCGTGAAACAAAACTATTTTTTTAGCTTAATCTTAAGCGTTGAAAGTAATGTGTTGAAATCAACTGGTTTCTGGAATACACCGGTTAATCCAAGATCAGTGTAATCAACATTTAATGTAAGAGAATCACCAATCGATGATAACATATAAATCGGAGCTTCATTATTCAAGAGTTTCAGTTCTTTGACATATTTTCTGCCCGCGTCAACTTCCTCCATCATTAAATCTACAATAATGAAATCAGGATTTTCGCTTTTGAAAACCTTGAGACCTTCTTCAGCAGTCTTTGCTTCAACAACTATGTAATCGTTTTTTTCAAGGACAATGCGAATCGAATCAAGAATATCCTGGTCATCATCGATACATAAAATTACAAATTTTCCGTCTTTCATCTTTTACTATCTCCGTACCCTATTATTATTAAAAAATATTACTTCATTGAACCGCTTTATGAAATGAACCCGATTGTAAAATTGGTATTAAAAAATGTAATGCTTTTTGCATATTTTCCAAAGCTTTTTTCGTCATTGTTTCTTTAAACATAGAAAATGAATAGCCCCGGATACCAAACACATATGCCTCTGTCCTTGCATTAAAAAGCTCTTTTGCCAATCCCATGACACCTTCAGGTGTAATATTATGACTGCTAAAACTCACCTTATGTTTGGGTGTCAGTTGGGAAAAGTAAAAAGGTTTCTCGCCTTCGATTGAAGCATCGATAAATATCACGACATCATGTTCTGCAACCGCCGATGAATCTTCAACAGTAAGCTGATAATCGGAATCAATAGTTATTCCTTCGATATTAAGTTTTTCGATTGCTTCAGCTACAGCCGGTCCGAGGCCGTCATCTTCACGTGCCGGATTTCCATATCCGATTACAAGGATTTTTTTTGAAGCGGCGAATGTCAATTTTTGACTTTCCTGTCAATCAGATTTTCTTCACAGTCGTATAATTCAACGATAAGCGGCATCTGGCCCATTGCATGAGTTGCACAGGACAGACACGGATCGTACGCCCGAATCACAACCTCAATATGGTTCAATAATCCCTCGGTAATCTCATTTCCGGAGAGATAATCATTGGCGACCCTTTGAACGGCCTGGTTCATAGGTTCATTGTTATTGGTTGTCGATACGATAAGGTTCGCCATGGTTACCTGATCGTCTTTATTGACACGGTAATGATGAAACAGGGTACCACGCGGCGCTTCAAGGAGGCCGATTCCCTCCTCACGGCGGTCACCCGTAACAACCAGATCAGTGCCCTGAAGATCCGTATCGTGGAGCAGTTCTTTGATTTTTTCGATTGAATGTAGCGTCTCAATCATTCGTGTCCAGTGGTATGCCATGGAAATATTATTCGGTTTTCCGTCAGTTAAAGCCATGAATTCCTTACGGGCAGCTTCGGCTTCAGGAGTATCAATAAAGTCGCAGGCGTTAACACGTGCCAGCGGACCGACACGATACCACCCTTTTTCAGGACCGATAGATTTAAGAAACGGGAATTTCATATATGACCATGGACGAACTTCCTCGGCGATGTAATCAAGGTAATTTTGATAATCAATGTCATCAAGTATCCTGTTGCCTTCAGCGTCTATAACACGTAAATTCCCGTGATAAATATCCATGGCGCCATCGTCACGGACAAGTGACATGTGGTTTGAATCAAATGAACCGAATGACGATAATTTTTCAAGGTTTTCCACGGTATAATCTTTCGCGATTTTCAGCGCTTCACGGCCCCATATAATCATCTGGTCGATATCTTTCAAAAAGATATCACGTTCTTCGATTGAAAGGTTCTTGTTAATTCCGCCGGGAATAGCTCCGGTGCCGTGAATTTTTTTGCCTGCGGTGGCTTTGATAATTTCCTGACCGTATTTACGCATCATAACGCCCTGAACTGCAAGGTCAGGGAATTTTTTGGCTACGCCGATAACATTCCGTATTGCAGGATCGGCATTGAAACCGAAAAGCAAATCCGGTGAACACAGATGAAAAAAGTGCAGCGCATGTGACTGTAAAAACTGACCGTAATGCATAAGACGGCGCATTTTTTCAGCGGTGGGAGTCAATGTTTTTGCTCCGACAATCATATCCATTGCTTTTGCAGCAGCCAGGTGGTGGCTTACAGGACAGATTCCGCACAGTCTCTGAACAAGCACGGGTGTTTCCCAGTAAGGGCGTCCCTGAATAAAACGCTCAAAACCGCGGAACTCGACTATATGAAGTCGGGCTTGTTTCACCCGATTATTTTCGTCAAGCAGAATTGAAACTTTCCCGTGTCCCTCGACACGAGTAACCGGTTCAATCACGATTTTTTTTAAATTATTTGTAGTTATTTCCATGTAATTTTATCCTCGTAGTGTCAAAATCAGTCGTATTTAATTAATTCATATTTCAGATCAAGTGGTTTGTTATTCAATAATGCAACGAGAGTTTCCCATATAGCATCCGCAGAGGGAGGGCAGCCGGGAATATGGTAATCTATCTTAACTACTTCATGACATGGGTATACTTTATTGAGAAGCAGCGGTATTTCAGGATCATTCGGAATTTGTTTGCCCGGATTGTATACAGAGGGTCCGTTAAGGTATGCTTCATCGAGACATTCCTTGAGCGGTATGGTATTACGCATTGCCGGGAGTCCACCCATGGTTGCACAGTCACCGACAGAAATGAGAATGTCACAGTGTTTACGAAAATCTTGAAGCACGCGGACGTTTTCTTCGTTAGCGCATCCACCTTCAATAAGCCCTACAAGGCAACGGCCTGTAAATTCCTTAATATCATTTACAGGGGATTTGTCAAAATCAACCAGTTCAATAAGTTTGAGTATACGATCATCAATATCAAGTAGTGACATGTGACAACCAAAACAACCCGCCAGTGAAGTGGTTGCAACTTTAGGTTTTTCCATCAATTAGCTCCTTGCTTATTCTATATTCTTTCATTATTTCTGAGTTTCAATATCGGAACCGATGGGGGTTTCATCATACAAACGTTCGCCGATAGGAACCTTGTAACCAACGCGTTTACGTAAGATCGCGCCAACCGGGCAAACTTGTATTGCCTTATCGGTAATATCGATATCGGTATCCGCTAATCTGGCGGAAGCATTTACCGCCACCTTTTTTTCGGAACCGCGTCCCACGAACTCGAATACGTGTTTACCGTCAATATCACGGGATGCACGAACACATCTGCCGCATAAGATACAGCGATTACGGTCAATAAAAATATCAGGGTGAGTGGCATCAATATCACGTTTGGGGAATAAATAGGGTAGAGTGACCGCAGTTATTCCCAGCCGGTAGGCCATGGCCTGGAGTTCGCAGTTACCGCTTTTTTCGCAGAACATACAGAAATGGTTACCTTCCACGAAGAGCATTTCGACTATTCTACGGCGAATATTGAGTATTTTTTCGGTATTGTTCTCAACGATTATTCCCGGTGCAACAGGTTGTGTACATGCAGACTGCGGACGGCCGTTCACAAATACCGTGCACATTCTGCAGCTTCCGTGGGGAGTAAGTCCTTCCTTGTAACAAAGCCGTGGTATATAAATACCGGCATCATTTGCCGCTTCCATGATCGTTTTTCCCGGAACGGTGTTAACTTCAACACCATCGATGTAAAAAGTAATTGTATTGTTCATATCGTTTCCTTTTTTATTAAAAATGTACCGATTTTCTTCCGGTGATATTTTGTGAATCTTCTAGTGCTGCCTGGATATCGAACGATGGCTGAAATCCATCTTTGTCCTCGTGTACCAGGGCTTCGTACACAGGTCTGAAATTTTTTAAAGTACTGAGAATAGGATTTGGTGAAGTTTGACCGAGACCGCAGCGGCTCGCTAATTTTACCATTTCCCCGAGTTCCTGCAGATAATCGAGATCAGCGGGTTCGCCCTTTCCGTTCATAATATTTTCGAGACATTTTTTTAAAAGGACATTGCCGACCCTGCAGGGAGTACAATAACCACAGCTCTCTTCGATAAAAAATTCCATGAAGTAATGAACGATCTCAAGGATGTTGCGTTCCGACCCGAAAATCATGATCGAACCACCGGTGCTCAGGTCATCGAAACATATAATCCTATGAAATTCGTCCGGAAATATCATCTGCCCGGAAGGTCCACTTATCTGGATAGCTAATGTATTTTCAGCCCCGACTTCTTTGAGTAAATCGCTGACCTTTATTCCGAATGGGAACTCGTAAACACCCGGACTGTGACAGTCGCCGGAAACACTGAGTAACTTTGTTCCGGCACTTTCTTTTGTACCGATTTCATCAAACCAGGCGGAACCCTTGTCAAGAATTCGGGTAACGCAACATAAGGTCTCAACATTGTTGACGCAGGTCGGAAAATCCAGATAACCTTTTTGTGCCGGGAAAGGTGGGCGGTTTTTCGGATCACCGCGATCGCCCTCGCAGGAACTGATTAATGCCGTTTCTTCTCCGCAGACATAAGCTCCGGCACCCATCTGGATTCGAATATCAAAATTAAAACCGGTTTTACCGAGAATATTTTCCCCCAGTAAACCTTTTTTTCTGCGGTTACTGAGAACTTTTTCGAGATAATTATACAGGTAGGCGTATTCGCCTCGAAGATAAAGAATACCGTTTTCTGCTCCTATGGCATAACCTGCAATTGTTATCCCTTCAAACAACAAATCCGCACATTCAGTAAGAATAACCCTGTCCTTGAAAGTTCCTGGCTCACCTTCATCGGCATTGCAGATAATATATTTTTTGTTACCCTCAGCGGCACGGGTAAATTCCCATTTCATACCGGTTGGGAAACCGGCACCGCCTCTGCCGCGCAGGCGGGCATTTTTAATTACATTTATAACTTCAACCGAACCGACTGAAAGATCGATACCGCCGGAAATGATAATATAGGTCATTCCCATAGCAGCGAGCGCTACAATAACCGTTTGATTGGCAACGGTAAGGAAATTAAATGTTGTCGGGAACTTATCAGGTTCCAGGAAACTGAACAGAAGAATTATCAGTCCAAGACCGATAAACGGACCGATCAAAGAAATGATTTTCGAAATTTGCTTTATTTTGCTACCCGACTGTTCGGATAATGCCTCAATAGTAGTGTTCATGATTATTCCTTAACTCCGGAAGTTGCTTCGCTCATGATAGAATATTCATCCCATTCGGATACAGCTTTTTTAGGCCCGAGCACCCCGCGGTGCATCACTGCTATAGTATCACAGATACCGAGTAATTCAGGCAGGTACGAACTCACAATAACGATACATTTTCCCTGAGATGCAAGTTCACCGATAAGACGGAAAATTTCGACCTTCGAACCAACATCGACACCACGTGTCGGTTCATCAAGAAGGAAAATATCCGCTTTTTCCTGAAGAAGACGTGCCAGCGCAATTTTCTGCTGGTTACCGCCTGAAAGGCTGCTGGCTCTATTCGTTATTTTGCCGATTTTAATAGACAAACGGTCGATCCATTTAGCAGAGATACGGTTTATGGTTTTTTCATTTACAAGGCCCCATTTTGATAACCTGGGAAGACTTGAAAAGGTAATATTCTCGGCAATGGAACGGTCCTGTGCAAGACCCTCTGTTTTTCTGTCTTCGGACAGGAATGCAACACCCTTGTTTATCATTCGGGGTGGACTAATATTTCCGGTGATTCCCCTCCCGACACCAATGGTTATTTCACCGGAATCAATATCTTCAAGGCCGTAAATGACCCGCAATGATTCCGTTCGGCCAGATCCGACAAGTCCGGCAATACCAAGTATTTCACCCTTTCCGACAGTGACCGAAAAAGAAACCGGCATATCGGCACCCTTGAGAGTATCAACTTTAAAATAGTCTTCACCAATTTCATGTGGGACTCTCGGGAACATCTCGGTCAGCGAGCGACCGACCATCAACTCTATAATAGATTCGATCGAGGTTTCAGCAACTTCTCCGGTACCGACCGTTTCGCCGTCACGGAGGACTGTAAACCTGTCAGCTACCTTTTTCACTTCCTCAAGAAAATGGCTTATGTAAATAATGCTGACATCTCTTTTTTTCAGGGTCTTGATTACTTCGAACAGATGCTCGGTATCTACTTGAGAAAGTGATGATGTCGGCTCGTCAAGAACAAATACCATGTTATCAGTGATAAGCCCCCGGGCAATCTCGACAAGCTGACGTGCACCGGGAGATAAATCTTTAACCTTTGTCTGCGGCATCAGATCAGGATGCTCAAGGATATGTAAAGCTTCATCAATACGTGACCTGAACTCAGCGCGACGTATAAATCCCCATGTCTTTTTCTCGATTCCCAGCATCATGTTCTCTTCAATCGTAAGGTGTTCGGCTAAGTTTAGTTCCTGATACACCATTGAAATACCGGACAACCTGGCATCCATGGGATTCTTGGGTTTGTAAGGAACGCCATTGAGGGTCATTTCGCCTCTATCGGCATGATAAGCCCCTGAAAGTACTTTCATGAGGGTGGACTTGCCGGCGCCATTTTCACCGATCAGGGCATGAACCTCGCCATGGTATACGTCGAGATTAACACCGTCGAGCGCTTGCACACCGCCGAATGCCTTTTCTATATTCCGCATGGTAAGGATTGTATTATTCATGGTATCCATGAAACACCTTGATCGATTATTTCAAGAGGGAGATACATACGTATTTTCATACGCCTCTGATATGAACTATTTGAATGTATGGATTTTTCACCGCTCTCCTAAGTACTGTGAAAGATCAGGGGCTAACAGCCATTTGATTTCCGGATCGTTCATATTTTCCGGTGTTGCTACCACGACACCGGTATCTATTCGTTTTTCTACCCTTTCCCCTTTCAGATAATCATACGCGGTCTTTACACCGAGATATGACATTTTGAAAGGATTCTGGAGAACAATTCCCTGTAATTCCTTTTTTTCAAGAGCGTCGATAAGCTTTTCCGATGAGTCAAAACCGACAAAAATTATCTTACCTGCGATTCCCCTGTCCTGAAGAGCTCTCAATGCGCCGAACGTACTTATCTCATTCGGGCAAAAGAAAGCCTCCGTTTCAGGAAAGCGATTCAACAGATTTTCACTTGCCCGGTAAGCGGATTCGGATGTCGCACCGGAATACTGATTATCTGAAAGAATTTCAATATCCGGATACTTTGATGTAATAGTATCCAGAAAACCGGTCTCACGGGCAGATGTGGAAGAATGTCCCTCGATAAATCGCAGAACAATCAGTTTACCCTTGCCCCCGGCGAGTTCACCGAGACGTTCTGCGGCAAGTACTCCTCCCCTGTAATTATCTGTCGCCACATACGATACATGATGATCACCCTCAAGACCCGAATCGATAATCACAGTCGGAATACCCTGATTTTTCGCCTCACGTACGGGGAGCACAAGAGCACGGTTGTCAAGGGGGGCTAATACAATGGCATCAACTTTTGCAGCTATGAAATTCTCTACGACCTGTACCTGCTCCTCACGGTCATCCTCCTTAATGGGACCTTTCCATATAATATCTATATCCATTTCCTGCGAGGCCTTTATAGCGCCTGCATGGATGGTTTTCCAGAATTCTCCCATAGTTGCTTTTGGGATGACAGCGATGGTGTATTTTTTACCTGATTCGGCAGTATCACCGTTTTCTTTCGATCCACTACAACCAATAGCAGCCAAAAACAAGAAAAGAACAACAAATGAACGCCATCCCGAAAATATCATGATTTTCCCACATGATTCAGTCATTAAAAATGAATGACTCTAAGTCACATATCATAGCTCGTGTAAACCGGTAACTCGGGCTTTTTACCCTATGTTTCTTTTCCACACTTCACATAGGTACATAAAATATCCTATTTGTCAATACTGGAAAGATCGGGAAACAAAAGCTGTCTTATTTCCGGATCATTCATGTTTTCAGGTGTTGCTATGGTTACACCCGTATCGATACGTTTTTCCACCTGCTCCCCATTAAGATAAGCATACGCAGTCTTTACACCGAGATATCCCATCTTGAAAGGATTTTGAAGAACAAGTCCCCGAATTTCACCTTTTTCCAGCGCTTCGATAAGCTTTGTTGAGGAATCAAATCCGACAAAGACAATCTTTCCGGCAATCCCTCTGTCCTGAATTGCTCTTAAAGAACCGAATGTGCTTGATTCATTCGGGCTGAAGTATGCATCGATGTCGGAGAAACGGTTCAACAGGTTCTCGCTCGCCCGATAAGCCGTTTCCGTAGTCGCACCGGCATACTGGTTGTCCGATACTATTTCGATATCCGGATATTTTGATGTTATGGTATCAAGAAAACCGGCCTCACGCAAAGTGGTGGATGCACTTCCCTCCTGGTATCTCAAAACGATCAATTTCCCTTTTCCTCCGGTGAGTTCACCGAGCCGTTCGGCGGCAAGCACACCACCCCTGTAATTATCTGTCGCAATAAACGATTCATGAGTATCACCCTGGAGATTCGAATCAATAATAATAGTGGGGATGCCCTGTTCTTTTGCTCCACGAACAGGTAGTATGAGAGCACGATCATCGAGAGGTGCGAGGACAATTGCATCCACTTTCGCGGATATGAATGTTTCAACAACCTGAACCTGTTCCTCACGATCATCCTCTTTCAGCGGGCCTTTCCATATTATATCAACTCCCAGTTCCTGTGAAGCTTTTACAGCACCGGCATGGATTGACTTCCAGAATTCATGCGTTGTACCTTTGGGAATTACGGCGATCGAATACTTTTTTGCCGAAGTGAGGGATTCTCCTTTTTCCTGAGAACCTCCACACCCTAAAACAAGGAAAAGAAAACAAATCCATAAAAGCTTATTCATATAAACCTCATTGTATGAACGATACATTTAAATCTTTCGATTTCTATCACATAATTAATCTATAAGATTATATAATATATAAAAAAAGCAGCGGCAGGTATAGAAGAAAATTTAACCGGAACGTTGTTTGAAGCGATTTTATTTCTTATCGATAATCGAAAGATCAGGGGATAGAAGTATTTTTATTTCCGCATCTTGCATGTTTTCCGGTGTTGCAATGATAACTCCGGTATCAATACGTTTTTCATACGGTTCGCCTCTGAGGCATTTTGCTGCAACGTTTACACCCTCATATCCCATTTTGAACGGATTCTGTATAACAAGCCCTTTTATCTCTTTCTTTTTCATGGCTTCAATGAGCTTTTTTGTCGAATCAAACCCGACAAATATGACTTTGCCTGCAAGTCCCCTGTCCTGAAGCGCCCTCAGGCATCCGAATGTACTGGACTCATTCGGGGTGAAAATCGCTTCAACATCGCTGAAACGATTGAGAAGGTTTTCACATGTTCGGTAGGCAGTCTCGGTGGTCACACCGGCGTACTGGTTTTCGGACAGAATTTCTATCTCAGGGAATTTTGAGCGTATTGTAGCAAGGAAACCTTCTTCACGCTCAGTTGCTGTGGCATCAGCTTCATTCACTCTGACGAGTATCAACGTTCCTTTGTCATGCATAAGCTCGCCAATATATTCAGCTCCTAAAACTCCTCCATTGTAATTCTCAGTTGAAACAAAAGAGGCATGAAAATTTCCCTGCAGTCCCGAATTAACAAGTATAGTCGGTATACCCCGTTTTTTCGCCTCCGATACCGGCCTCATAAGCGCACGGTCATCCATGGGAGAAAGGACTATCGCGCTGACTTTTGCCGCTATAAACGTTTCCACTATCTGGATCTGTTCGTCGCGATCATCCTCTTTCAGGGGGCCCTTCCAGATGATTTCTATTCCACCCAGTTCACGTGCTGCGGAAACAGCACCGGCATGGATGGCTTTCCAGAATTCATGGGTTGTTCCCATGGGTATAACCGCTATGGAAATCTTGTTATTACTGTCACTGACCTCACTACCGTTTTTTGATATTTCGCACCCTGACGCAAGAAAAAGGTATCCGGTAACAACAAGAGACAGGTATAATAACTTCTTCATGAATACTATTTCTTCATTCATTCAAAATGGACAAATCCGGGGATAAAAGTTTTTTAATCTCGGGGTCGTTCATATTATCCGGTGTAGCTAAAGTAACACCGGTATCTACAACGTTATCGTAGGGCTCGCCTTTCAGAACGGCAACAGCATTTTTTACACCGTAATATCCCATGTTGAACGGATTCTGGAGAACAAGACCGAGAAGCTCTCTGTTCTGAAGCGCTTCAATAAGTTTGGCCGAAGAATCAAACCCCACAAAAATGACTTTTCCGGCAAGACCCCTGTCCTGGAGAGCTCTCAGGCATCCGAAGGTTGTAGATTCATTGGGAGTAAAAATTGCATCAACCTCATCACTGAAACGATTTAAAAGATTCTCACAGGTTTGATAGGAAGATTCCGATGTTATGCCGCCATACTGGTTATCGGACAGAATTTCGATCCCGGGAAATTTTGTCCTGATGGTTGTAAGGAATCCATCCTCACGTTTGGCCGGAGAGGTTATTCCTTCGAGCACTCTGACAAGAATCAATTTCCCCCTGCCGTTCATAAGGCTTCCGATATGTTCGGCAGCAAGGACTCCGCCTCTGTAATTATCCGTGGCAACAAAAGATGAGTATACCTCTTCCTGAAGCTCCGAATCGAGTATGACCGTGGGTATTCCCATGTTTCTTGCCTCAAGCACCGGCCTTATAAGGGCACGATCGTCCAGAGGGGCAATAACCAACGCACTTACATCCGCAGCAATAAATGTCTCAACTATCTGGATCTGTTCGTCACGGTCATCTTCTTTCAGGGGACCTTTCCAGATAATGTCCACATCCAGTTCACGTGAGGCAGTAACACCTCCTGCATGGATGGCTTTCCAGAATTCATGGGTTGTTCCCATGGGTATAACCGCCACCGTGATTCTTTCAACTTTCTCACCAGAACCGCCGCAGCCCGACATAAAAAATACTATGGTACAAATAACAGCAATAAACTGATATACCATGTTTGTGAGCACCTTTCATCGTGTAAGGTAAAAAACATTCGGCAAACCACGGGAAAATCTGCCAGGGACAAGATTCATTTTTATAATACTTAAATGAGGTTTCATATGCAAGCACATACAAGCATAGCCAAAGAAACTTGTATAAAAAAGAAACTTTTTACATATTATTACGTAAAAATAACAAAATAATTCTTTTTTCATTGAACTATCCATCACACGATAACGCATGTATGAAATCATACTTTTTTTCAGGAATGATGCATGAACGTAGAACAATTTACAGTCGGCCCTCTTTTAACCAATTGCTATCTTGTAACCTGTGAAAAAACAAATAAATCTCTTCTTATCGATCCCGGGGGTGTTACGGGAGAGCTCATGGATAAGATACAGGGAAGTTCCTTACAGGCAATTCTCTTGACTCATGGGCACTTCGACCACATAGGCGGAGTAAACACTATCAAAGATATTACCGGCGCACCGATACTGATACACTCCCTCGACGCACCTATGCTTGCAGATCCGGGCATGAACGGCTCTCATATGATCGGCATGGCAATACGCAGTTATGAGCCATCGGGCTTTCTTTCGGAGGGTGAGGATGTTCTGTTCGGCGATTCAAAGCTTGGAGTCATGCAAACACCAGGCCATACGAAAGGCGGCGTTTCTTTTGTTTCAGACGGAGAATTCATCATCGCAGGTGATACCCTTTTCAAGCTTTCTGTCGGCAGATGGGATCTTCCCGGAGGTGATTATACGGTTCTGATGAAAACATTAAAAGAAGTTTTTTACGATCTTACCGATTCGACAAAAGTATATCCGGGTCATGGTGAAACGACAACTATCGGGTTTGAAAAAAAATATAATCAGTTCATGGGGAATTTATAGTATGCCAGATCAATTCACCATAACCAAATATTTGACCTACCTTGATGTTGAAGAGGGATTGAGCCCCAACACCATTGAAGCATACATGCATAATACGAACCGTTATATTTCTTACCTTACATCAAAGGGGATACCTTCACCTTCACAGGTTAAAAAAGCGGATGTGATCGAGTTTATTGAATTGCTTCGAACACTGGGCCTATCGCAAAACAGTATTTCCCGTAACTTTGCTGCAATAAAATCGTTTCACCAGTTCCTCTACAATGAAAAGGAAACAAAAAGTAACCCGACCGAAACAGTACAGGTGATAGCTCCGCACCGGAAGCTGCCCGAAGTGTTAAGCGTGGAGGAAACGATAAAACTTATCGAAATACCGGACACATCCACCCCGCTCGGCATACGAGACAGAGCAATGCTTGAATTTGCATATGCCACCGGAGTACGGGTTTCAGAACTTGTATCGATGAAGCTGCAGAATATACTTTTCAAGGAAAACCTCGTACGTATAACCGGTAAAGGCTCCAAAGAAAGAATTACACCGCTCGGTAAAACAGCGAAAGAGAAAGTTCTCGACTATATCAATACTGTCAGGCCGGGATTGTCAAAAAACACATCGAGGGATGTGCTTTTTCTGAATTCACGCGGCGCACCATTAACACGAATGGGATTCTGGAAAATACTGCGCAAATACGTTATTCTGTCAGGCATAACAAAACATATAAGCCCTCATACCTTACGGCATTCATTCGCCACACATCTTCTCGAGGGCGGAGCTGATATCAGGGTCATTCAGG
This sequence comes from Candidatus Latescibacter anaerobius SCGC AAA252-E07, assembly GCA_000403035.1. GTDB lineage: Bacteria > Latescibacterota > Latescibacteria > Latescibacterales > Latescibacteraceae > Latescibacter > Latescibacter anaerobius. The sequence goes on from AQSL01000130.1 coordinate 26,158, forward strand.
AACTGCTCGGTCATTCAAATATTTCAACCACCGAGATATATACTCATATAGACAGGGAATTTATTAAAGAAGTACACAGAACATTTCATCCGCGCGCTTAAAAGTCTGGTGAAAAACTATCGGGTTCGGGATTCAAGCTGTCAGGGGTCAGCGCGAAGCATTGATTTACATGCCCTTGACAGCAAAATACAATATATATTTCATTTACAGGGTGCGTGAAAAAGGATTTTTTCACCGCCCTCTTAAAGTCCTGTAAACGATATAATCTATTCAATATATGATGGGAATATTTCTTATATATCCTGTATTTTAAGACTTGCATTAATATTTTAATTTTTATATATTTCATATCTTAAAAATTTTTTATTCCCACCCTAATTGCAGTTTTTTTCAAACCATTATTATTTAAGGTGATTAGCCAACAATACCAACACAATAAAAATTATAATATTACTCACATAATACATGAGGTGACGAATGAGTAAAAAAATAGTAACCGCGGTCAAAAAAATCTGTTCTATGTATGAAAACGACCGAACCCGTATGATGGATATTGTCCGTTATATCCAGGAAAAATTCGGTTGTGTCTCAGATGAAGCGATTGATTTAATTGCTGAAGAACTTTCCATTCACCGGGCTGAAGTCGAAAGCACCGTAACTTTTTATGCATTTCTCTCTAAAACGCCGAAAGGAAAGATTGTCATACGAGTTTGTAACGATATCATTGACAGGTTGAACGGCGCAGATATTGTAGCAGATGCTTTCAGCAAAGAACTCGGTATCGGTTTCGGGGAAACCACTCCGGACAAAAAAATATCGCTGGAACATACACCATGTATAGGCATGAGCGATCAGGCACCTGCTGCTTTAATCAACGAAGTTGTTGTTACAAATCTTGGTACTGACAAAGTCCGCAAGATTGTAAAGATACTAAAAGAAACAGGTGATCCTCAAAAACTGGTTACCCGTTTTGGGGATGGAAACAATGCAAACGAGTTAGTCAACTCCATGGTTAACAATAATATCCGAAAAACAGGAGACATTATTCTTGCGTTCGGTGATTATAAACCGAATAACGGTCTTGAACAAGCTCTGGCAATGAGTTCGGTTGAAGTTATAAATGTAATTAAAAATGCCCGCCTGCGCGGCAGAGGCGGTGCCGGTTTCCCAACCGGTATGAAATGGGAATTTACCCGT